>NZ_BDLQ01000001.1:0-20523 GCF_002049255.1 Carboxydocella sp. ULO1
AGAACTGGAGTCCTTAATTACATATAATTACATAAATGTCATATATACCATAATGCGTAATGACCAAAACATAGTTGACTACCATTCATAAAATTAATGCAACGCTACTGAATAAAATAGTACGTTTTTAGTACGTTTTATAAAACATGAACCCTATAAACCTTTTAATATCAAGGTTTATAGGGTTTGTCTTAACTATTCCCACTCAATGGTGCCAGGAGGCTTAGAAGTTATATCATAGACAACCCGGTTCACATGGGGGACCTCATTGACAATCCGGTTGGAGATGCGCTCCAGCAGCTCATAGGGCAAGCGGGCCCAGTCCGCAGTCATACCGTCCTCACTGGTCACTGCTCGCACTACGATAGTGTATGCATAAGTGCGTTCATCCCCCATCACACCCACACTTTTCATGGAAGGCAGTACGGCGAAATACTGCCATACCTGTTTGTTCAAGCCCGCATTAAAGATCTCTTCAGTAACAATCGCATCAGCTTCCCGCAATATATCCAGTTTGTCCCTGGTAACCTCTCCCAAAATGCGTACCGCCAACCCGGGGCCCGGGAAAGGCTGGCGCCAGACGATCTCAGCAGGCAATCCCAGTTCCTCACCCACTGCTCGCACTTCATCCTTGAACAGCCAGCGCAGGGGTTCAATCAGTTCAAACTGCATGTCTTCCGGCAAGCCCCCCACATTGTGGTGGGTTTTGATCGTAGCTGCTGTTTCCGTGCCGCTCTCCACCACATCGGGATAGAGGGTACCCTGCACTAGAAAATCAATCTGCCCCAGTTTTTTGGCCTCATCTTCGAAAACATAAATGAATTCATTGCCAATCAGTTTCCGTTTGCGTTCCGGATCAGTAACCCCGGCCAGTTTTTTCAGGAACCGCTCTTCCGCATCCACATAAACCAGATTTATCTTAAACTTCTCGCTAAAGATTCGCCGTACCTGTTCGGCTTCCCCTTTGCGCAAAAGGCCATGGTTAACAAAAACACAGGTCAGCTGATCCCCTACTGCCTTGTGAACCAGTACTGCTGCTACGGAAGAATCCACTCCCCCCGAGAGGGCACACAGCACCTTGCGGTCTCCTACCCGCTCCCGAATTTCCTTTACTGTTTGTTCAATAAAGGAGCCCATATTCCAGGTACCATGGCAGCCGCAAACATTGAAGAGGAAATTGCGCAGCATCTCCTGGCCTTTCGGGGTATGCACCACTTCCGGATGGAATTGTACCGCATAGAGCTGGCGCTGGTAATCAGCCATAGCTGCCACCGGAGTATGTTCCGTCTGGGCTGTCACCTCAAAACCAGCCGGAGCAGCAGCTACAAAATCCCCATGGCTCATCCAGCACTGGGTAGGGCTTTCGATCCCGGTAAAAACTTGATCCTCTTTCAGGATGCGCAGCTCGGTTTTGCCATATTCCCGGTTAACAGCCCGGTCCACTTTGCCCCCCAGGGTATAAGCCATCAGCTGCATGCCATAGCAAATACCCAGAATCGGAATTCCCAGCTCAAAGATGGCGGCATCAATCCGCGGTGCTCCTTCTCCGTAGACGCTGGCTGGTCCGCCGGAAAAGACAATCCCTTTCGGATTCATGGCTTTAATGCGTTCCAGGGAAGTGGTATAAGGCAGCATTTCGCAATATACCCTGCACTCCCTGATGCGCCGGGCGATCAGCTGACTGTATTGACCGCCGAAATCCAGGACCAATACCATTTCCTGCTGTTGCATTTCTTTAATGGCCTCCTATCCTATTTCTGATAAGCTTCCGGTTTTAACACGCAAATATAGGGCAGGTTGCGGTATCTTTCTGCAAAATCCAGACCATAGCCCACCACAAATTCATCGGGAATGGTAAAACCGTTAAAATCAGCTTGAATATTCACTTTACGCCGGCTGGGCTTATTCAGCAGAGTTACAATCTTAACACTGGCCGGCCCCCGGGATTTCAGGTTTTCTACGAGATAATTCAAAGTGAGGCCACTGTCAATAATATCCTCAATAATCAGAACGTTTTTCCCCTCAATGCTGCAGTCCAGATCCTTTAAGATTCTAACCACACCGGAAGATTCGGTGGAAGAACCATAACTGGATACTGCCATGAAGTCTATTTCCAGTGGACAGGTGATCTGCCGAATCAAGTCAGACATGAACACAATAGCACCTTTCAGTATCCCCAGAGCCAAAATGGGCTTGTCCCCATAATAGGAAGAAATTTCTGCTCCCAATTCCTTTACTTTTGCCTGAATTTCCTCTTCTGACAATAAAATCCGTTCAGCCTCTGCGATCATGTTCTGTCCTCCCTGCAAGTTTGTTTTTCAATTTTAACACGGAAAAAGGAAACCGGTCAAGGTATGACCGGTGGTTTTAGTGGTTGATTAATCTGGTTGTGTCGCCGAAAATCCAGGTTAATAAAGATTTTTACCCCGGGATTTTTCTGATGAGTCCCGGTCAGCATTACTCGATAAAGTTTTCCTTCTTTTTGATCCAGCCATAATGTCCCCTTAAACTGACCAAAAGCCTGGTTCAGATAGGGATTGGTAATGCGTGGAGTAGTAGTGATACGATAGCAATTCACCCCTGCTACCTTTGCTTCCGTAATCTGGTCCGTTGCTTTTAGGCCCTGGCCCCAGTCCAGTAGGCCCCAGGATGAAAGCAAAATCTCAATCAAATCCTGGCTACCCGCCTGCGGTGGCGGCATTTGCTGCCAGCGACCATAGGGGTCTTTCAGATAAATTTTCCCCTTGACTTGATAGTAATCCAGAGGCGTTTTAAGCAGTTGGCCCTGCAAATGCACATCCTGGCCAACCTTTACTCCCTGCAGATCACTTAAATCCTGTTTTTTCCCATCCACCTCCAGCCAGGCGCGATTTTGAAATTCATAGCTCTGCAATTGCACCATCTGCCGGGGCAAGTTTTGCAAAATTTGTTCAGGGGAAAGAGGGCGGGTCAACCACCACCAGCTCGCAGCAGCCAGAACCGCTATAATCGCTAAGCTAAATGTTATGAAAATCCAGTTCCGGTTTTTCCCCATAATCCAGCCCCCTTCCCTCACTATCATCTTATGAGGGCCAGGGGGCTAATATTACTCGGATTCAGCTGTTATAGGCGTCCAGCGGTTTTTATCCCGGGTCCGGTACTTTTCCATCATCCGGTCCCAGGCTTCATCCAGATCTATCCCCAGAGAATTGGCAAAACAGACAACAATAAATAAGATATCCGCCAGTTCAAGAGCTATGTCTCCTGGCGGCTCCCCCGGTTTTTTGGGTTTCTCGCCAAACTGGTGGTTTACTTCCCGGGCCAGCTCTCCTACTTCTTCTGCCAGCCGCGCTACCAGGGTCAAAGGCTTAAAATAGCCCTCCTTGTACTGGCTGATATAGGCATGGGTCTCTTCCTGCAAGCGCTTCATCCGTCATCCTCCCTGTGACTCTTCTTGTTCATCATTGCCTCACTGCCTCCAGCCAGTGGGCCCCAGCCCAGTTGAAAAAATTCCTCTGCTGCCCCGATTCCCCCCCAGGAAGTCCAGGTTCCCCAGGATTTATGACCATGTCTTTTCATAACTGCACCTCCGGACTTTTTCTGTTATTATGCCCGGAAGAGTTATCAATCAATCTTTAATTATATATATTGCCATATACACCATCAGCTACATTTTCAGTACCATTAGGCTGGGGGAGCTGTATCACTGTTTGGATTTTGATGACTTTGGCTTTGTTCATATATTCCAGCTGGTAGCCCAAAGCGGACAGTACAGGCTGCAAAGGCAAGTATGGCCCATCGGCAAATAACTGAGGCGCAAGACAGCTCCTTGTTTCCCTGCCATTTATTTTAAGCCCCGGTTCGCTTAAAAACAACTCTAAAACCGTCTTTTCCCGGACAAACTGTATATATGTTCCTTTTATTATCATTTTCCCGGGAATAAACCAGGATAATTGTTGTGCCCGCAGATAAGCCTGCCCTTCCAGCCATCGTACATCCAGCCAGGCAGGGTAAAGTTTGCCATTAACCTGGACTTTTACTTTTTCCTTTTTCATGCCAGCCCTGCCGCTTTTTCTGATTTTTACCGGTGTTCCCCGGGGCACCTTTTCCTGTAACCACTTGGCATCATAGAGATTCAGGCGAATACAGCCATGAGACGCCGGCCGGCCTAACATTTGTACTGAGCGGCTGATCAGGCGTTTCCCGGTTCGGTCGAAAAGGATGGAATGAAAAAGATAATCCCCGTTGAAAGCGGAATAATATTTGGCTGAAACCCCATAATCAGTAACAAACATTGGCCCTTTGCCCTGGATGCGAAAATCCCCCACCGGTGTTGGCGTCCCCGGCGCACCGGTTGAACAAATCATGGCCCGCAGCAAGAGATTGTTATCATAGACCTTGACCATCTGGGTGCTTAAATCCACCTCAACCCTCATGGCAGCCTGAACTGCCGAAGGTAATAATAAACATGCTATAAATAGAACAATAAAATAAATTTCTCTGTTCATTCTCCCCACCCCTTCATAGAAAATAGCATTAAAGTACATCTATATATCTATGAGGGGCAGAATGGAGATAGAATTACTGATTTAACTTTTCACTTCTTCACATCATATCTTAAAGCATAGCATAACATAAGGGGTGATATTTATGCCTTTTCTAGCACATGCTCCTAACAAATATGCAGCTGCCGGGCCATATCCAGAAATAAAAGTAGTTTCTCCAAATCCTTACTATGCTGAGCTGTTGATGGATGATTATGCTGGATTTGTCAGCGAATTTACTGCAATAACCCAGTATTTATATCATCACTATAGAATAAAAAATAAAAAAATAGCTGAACTTTTAGAAGGTATTGCTATTACTGAAATGCATCATATGGAATTACTGGCAGAAACTATTGTACTTTTAGGTGGTGAACCAAGAATTCGAGGTGCTTTCAGCACCTGGGGGCACTACTGGAATGGCTGTTATATAAAATACGGTACAAGTGTTTATGATCAATTACAAGCTGATATTGAAGCCGAAAAACAAGCTATAGCTAATTATCGTCATCGTATTATGCAAATTGACGATCCTTATATCCAAAAACTTTTAGAGCGAATAATTAAGGATGAAGAGTTACACCTGGTACTTTTTCAAGAAGCTTCAAAAGATCTTTCTATTCCTTGCCGGTAATTCCTGTATTTAGGTAAAGGTGCCATCCTTTCTTGAACAATATAATAATGATTGGCCAGCTTTATCAGGATAATAACACTATGTTGTGCCTGGCCGGATGGTCGCCTCATGGATTCGGATTAAAACGTGAAGCAGCTGAAAAGCTCGACAAAATTATTACAAAAAAGTAAAATAGCATTGAGGCTTATTTATTTTGCTCTTTTTGGTTTGCAAACTGTTTGCAAATACAACAAAAAAGCCTCCGGTTAAACTCCCGGAAGCCTCGATTTCTCTGGAGCCGATGAGGGGACTCGAACCCCTGACCTACGCATTACGAGTGCGCCGCTCTACCGGCTGAGCTACATCGGCTTGCACCAAAAATAATACCTAAATCGCCCTTTATTGTCAAGTAAAAGCTATTGGTAAGAGGTGAAATAAATGGTCTCACCCCGACTTCAACAGATATTCAACAAAGCCCTGGAGGTATTTGCCGAAAAAGGCTATGCCGGAGCAGTAATGGATGAAATCGCTGCTCGTGCCCAGGTTGCCAAAGGAACTCTGTATTATCATTTTGACAGTAAAGAAGATTTATTTGCAAAGCTGATCAGAAATGGCTTGCAACCTTTGCTTTCCGCCGGCCAGCAAGCCTTGAACCACCCCTCACCCCAGGATATATATAGCCTTATAAAAGTACAGGTGAATTTTTTTGCTCATAATAAATTATTCTGCCAGGTGCTTTTAACTGAGGTCTGGGGAGCTTCAGAGCTGCAATACCAGTTTCGCTCCCAATTGAGTGATTTCATTTCCCTCTGGGCTGAAAGCTTACGCAAAGGCCAGCAGGCTGGCTTTATTCTACCTGAACTCGATTGTGAAACTGCCGCTGCTGCCTGTTTTGGTGCGGTTAGCATTGCCTGTTTACACTGGATCCTGAAACCGAATACACCCTCATTTCCCATCAATCATCTGGAAAATATCTGCCATCAACTAATAATATCCGGTTTAACAAATAATAAAGCAGGTCAGTAACGCCTGCTTTTTGCTTTTATTTTTTTATTAATTTTTCCTGTCCGGTTTTAATCTCTTCCAGTATTTTCTTAACCAAGGGCGAACCGGCAGGCAATCCTTGCTCCCTGGTAATATCCTTACCACAGTAGGGACAAATCCAGGTAAAATGGGAAGATGAACTATAGGAATCACCATAACAGTTCGGACAGATCTTACAATACACAGAACCCACCTCAGCATCCTGTTATACAATAACAGATTATTCGCCATGATTGCGTGAATTCCTGCTCATCTTTCACCTTTTTTTCAATTATTATTTTTCTTTTCCAGCAGCTCGCAAAAACAACGGACGATTTCAGGATCAAATTGCTGACCCGCACCTTTTTTAAGCTCAGCTACGGCTTCATCCTGGTCAAGGGCTTTACGATAAGCCCGGTCTGAAATCATGGCATCATAGGCATCTACCACTCCGATTATCCGTGCCCCTAAAGGAATATCTTTGCCTGCCAGCCCGTCGGGATAACCCTGGCCATCCCAGCGTTCATGGTGAGACCGAATCATAAGTGCTATCTCTTCAAATTGCTCCAGTCCAGCCAGAGCTTCCTGCCCTATAACCGGATGACGCCGCACTATATCCTTTTCTTCCGGACATAAACAATGGGGTTTATTCAGAATCATGCCGGCAATGCCTATTTTCCCAATATCATGTAAGGAGGCAGCCATTTCAATTTGTTCCACCAGTTCCTGAGGCAAATTCATATATCTGGCCAATAAACCTGCCCAGCGTCTGACCCGCTGGGAATGACCTCCTGTATACTGGTCCTTTAACTCAATTAATCCAACTAGAATATCAATGGTTGCCAGCATTTCCTCTGTTCTTTGTTGCAGTAGCATTCTTTCCTGGGTTTTGTCAATAATTATTTCCAGTACCTGCTCTACTGCACCATTTTCAATCAAGGGCACTGCTACTTGTTCTACAATCCGCCTTTGTCCTCCACTGAACTCTTCTTTAACCTGACTCTCTACCGCCTTGCTAACAAAAGCACGGGCTACCGCACACCCGGGACAAATGCTATTACGCCCCAAAATCTCAAAACAATGCCGCTCCAGAACTCGTTCTGTCGGCATTCCCACAATATCTATTGCAGCCCGATTTATCCGTTTAAAAGTGTAATCTTTATCTATCAAGGCATAAGCAATGGGAGTACTTTGAAAAATCGTCTCCCAGAGACGGTTTTGTTCTTCAAGATGTTTTTTAATCGCAACCAGCTCTTTATGTTGATTCAACAACTCTTCCTGGCTCAATGTAAGTCGGGCCAGCAAAATGCCAATTAATGGCGGTACCATATCCACCAGTAAAAACCAGGCCCGTCCAAAATGGGTCGCCCAAAAGGCCTGCCAGCTTAAAGTAACCCCTGTACTGAGCATTTCTACCACGGTAGCGAAAAAGGGTATGAGCAGACCGATAATAAAACCATATATGCCATTGATGATATAGCGTTTCTTCCTCATTTAGTGCCCCTCACTTGTTACTAATGTTACAAGCCCTCTATTACAATATTCGGCACAAAATCACAAAATCCTTCATTATTTTCGCTACAAGACTGAATTTTTTAGTCAATTTATTATTTAGAAAAACCGGACCAGTCGGCCCGGTTTTTCAGGATATTTATTGCTGTAAATATTGCTGAACCATCTGCCAGTAGGCAGAATCCTCAAAGCCCAGCCGCCAGATACCAGCACCGGCTAAACCATATTGTTTTACCAGCACCAGTCTTCTAGCATTGCTTTCTACGTTTTCAAACCAGACTTCATGTTTTTGTCCCTGTTCATCGGTGTAGGTAAACCAGGATTCCAGTGCTGTAGCATCCCAGTTAACTTTAACACCATATTGGGCTGCTCTGGCTACAGCTTGCGGATAGGTTACACTGCGAGCACCGGTTCCAACCCAATCATATCCATAAGTGGCCAGGCCCAGCAGAATTTTGGAAGCCGGCATTTTGCTGACCGCATATTTTACTACTTGCTCTGTCCAGGGATAAGAGGCAATAGGTCCAGCCGGGCCCCCAATCCAGTGTTCATCATAGGTCATGATCTGAACCAGATCAGCCCGCTGCCCAATAGCCGCATAATCATATCCCCCTGACCAGGAGCTGGTGGTATCATCCCTGGTTTTCGCCGGGATAGAAACTACAGTTAATAAGCCTTTTGCCCCTAGTTGCTGTTTCAGCTCACCCAGAAAAGCGAGGTAGTGTGGGGCATCTGCCGGATATATTCCTTCTACATCCAGGTTAACCCCTAGATAACCGCGATTCTGTACCTCATTCACCAGCTGGCTGATCAAACGCTGTCTTTTAGCGGGATCAGTCAGCACTGCCCGGGCCAGGTTTTTATCAAATCCTGCCCGATAATCAAAGTTGTGTAACAAAGCCAGTGGTTTGATCCCCCGGGCCCTGGCCTGCTGCAATGTATAAGCTTCCTGGTCAGCATTACCTTTCAGATTACCATTGTTATCAAAGGTATAGGTAAAGGTAGCTATTGCCCCCAGCCCCTGACTCTGGACCACACTCTGGGCCGAGCGGTTATCGCCTGGATAGTCAATAGCCGTATAGCCCAGAATCCAGGCGCCTTTTTCAGCACCACCCAGCAAATTGGTCAGAGCTTTAGCCTGAGTGCGGATTTTATTTAATTCCTCTTCAACTACTATGCCATCGACTTTTAATCCATTGGCTTTTTCCCAGGCCTGTACTGCCATTACCGTCAACAAACCATAATAACCGGTGGGTTGTACAGTCAGCAATCCCATGGTTTTCAGGGATTGCTGCAATTCCAGCACCAGGTTGGAACGCACCCCTAGCCCCAGTACGGCTGGGCGGGTTGCAGTTACCCCCCGGCTGACAGGATTCTGGCTGGCCATCAGTGCTGTCCAGGCCTGCTGGTTAACTACCCCGGTTGCCGCTAACCCCCTGGACTTTTGCCATTTTACCACTGCTGTTCTGGTCAAGGTACCAAAGTAACCGGTAATTGGCCCCTGGTAGAAACCGAGCTGATTCAGTTTCTGTTGCAGCCGTTTCACCTGTTCCCCGCGACTGCCCAACGTCAAATAGATCCGTTGAGCTGTTGCGGTTGTACCGCGAGTTACACTGACATTAAACAGGCGATTCCAGCTAACTGGACCGATTATTCCATCAGCAGGCAGGCCATTAGCCTTTTGCCAGCGCAGGACAGCAGCCCTGGTTTGAGTACCATAGTACCCCGTAATAGGTCCGACAAAATAACCAAGCTGTTTTAATCTGGTTTGTACCTGTTTAACAGCTTCACTTTTACTGCCTACTTTCAGTACAATTACTGTTGCTGATTCTGCCCTTAAGACAGGCATAAAGTTACCTAAAACCAGGGAGAAACTCAATACTAATAAAATCAGTCTTTTAAGATTAGTCATTTTATCCCCTCTCTTTCTCCGCTTTACTCCCCCTATGCTTTTATGGTAACACTGGTCAAGGTGTAACTCAAGGAACAAATCTTACCAAAATTAAAACCGCCGTTTTTAGCCGGCGGTTTTGGTTCTACAATACAAATTCTACCACATCGCGATCTATTAACTTAATACAATGACTGAGTTTATCCGCCAGACTGCGATCTGCTGCTGCTGCCCCCCGGATTTGCCGGAGTAAATCGATGGTACGGCGGAAGATGGAAACAATATCTCCGTCCTGCAGATTACAATAACTGCGCAGATCGGCGAATTCCAGGCCTGCGCTCCACTGGTAAGCCAGGAGGGAAACTTCAGGATGGAATTCTACCGTTACCGTATTCAGGATTTGCTCCTCCGCCCTAATCAAAGGCAACATCAGTCGGTAAATCCGTTCCAGATCATAAACCGGACCCTTTTTGAACCAGTCGTGTTTGCGGCTTTCATAGGCAATGGCCGCCACCAGAGCCACAATCTGCTCCGGTTCAAATTCATGAAAGACTCCATCAAAATACAATTCTGTTACCAGCAACTCCTGAACATAAATCTGGGTAGCAAACTTGCCCCGGGGAGTCAAGGCATTATTTTCATCCACAAAGCCTAATTTTTGCAAAAGCTGGCGCTTCAAACGAAAATCCCGGATGAAATTGGTTTGCTTGCTTAACCTCCCCCACTCTTTATATAATTCCTTCTTTTCCTCATCCAGGCGACGATATCTTTCCTGCTGGGCCTGACAGTGGCCCTGTTGCTCCGCAGTACATAAGCGGGGAACAACCTCCGCCAGCAAGCTTTCGTTCTGGCTGATACGCAGGGACAGTTCCTTGCGTTTGCTTTCATAACGTTTACTCCGCCCCCAGCGGGTACGGAAGAGACGGTTAAGCTCCCGCTTGTCAGCCTTCAGCCTGGACCAGGCAGTTTGATACTGCAAGGGACAGGTCAGATTGTAAATATCTTCACAGCGCTCTGCCAGGATTTGTGCCAGCTCCTGCTCCAGTTCTCGAATACGTTTTTGTAAAAAATCAGCTTTTCGGGAGGCCTGGAAATAGGCAAAGTTATGTTGCAAAACTTCCTCTATTTCTTCCTCGGTTTGGTGATGACCTATCAAATTCACTACCGAATTATACCCCAGGTTAAAGCGGCTTTGCAGGTTTTCCAGTTTTCTTTCATCTGGTTTTACCATCTTGTCGGGATTAAGCCAGTTTAAATCCACAATGGAAAATACAAAACCTTCAGTATCTATTCCCCGCCGTCCAGCCCGGCCTGCCATCTGGAAATACTCCTGATTGGTCATAACCCGAAAATCTTTGCCATCGAATTTTTCATTGGAATCAAAGCAGACAGTTTTCACCGGCATATTGATACCCACAGCAAAAGTTTCCGTACAGTAAAGGACTTTGATGAGGCGGGCCGTAAGCAAATCCTCAACCACTTCCTTTACTATAGGCAACATGCCGGCATGGTGAAAACCAATGCCTTTTAATAACACCCGACGTACTCGCTCTAAAGCCAGCAGGTTAGCTGTAACCCCCTGTTCTGCTGATTTGTTAGCCAGGTATTGTTCCACTTTAATTCGTTCATCTCTGGTCAGGAAATTGAACTTGCGGGATAGCTCATAGGCATAGTCTTCGCATTTTTTACGGCTGAAAACAAAATACAAGGCAGGCAGATATTCATCCTTTAAGAAACTGACCAAATCCACATGGGTGGTCGCAGGCAATCCTTTTCCTGCCGGAACTCCGCTCTCCGCCATCTCCTCCAGTTTTTGACGCCGGATTTTGATGGCTTTTTTCAGGTTACCAGCCCCCATGGTTTTTTCAAAAACAAAATGCTTTAAGGGAACAGCCCGTTGATGATGTTTAACTACCTTTACTTCTTCACCTTTAATCGAGGCAATCCACTCGGCCAGTTCTTCCGCATTGGGAATGGTTGCCGATAAACCTAAAATCTTAATATGTTTGGGCAAGAAGATAATAGTTTCTTCCCAGACACTGCCCCGGTCCAGGTCACTAATGTAGTGAATTTCATCCAGAATCAGGTAGCGTACCATATCCACAACCGGGTCTCTGGTCAAAATCATATTGCGAAAAATTTCTGTTGTCATTACCAGAATAGGGGCATTGCTGTTAATAACCACATCCCCGGTTATGATTCCCACAGCATCCTTACCAAAATAGTGTTTGAAATCCTTATACTTCTGGTTGGAAAGAGCCTTGATAGGGGCGGTATAAACAACCTGTCGCCCTTCCCGGTAACATTTTTCAATAGTGTAATCCGCAATCAAGGTTTTTCCTACTCCTGTTGGAGCAGAAACCAGTACCGACAGGTTATTGTCCACATAATCCATGGCCTGGCGCTGAAAGTCATCCAGCAATAAGCCGCGATAATATTTTTTATCCAATGCTTCCACTCCTCACTACCGGGAAATTTTGCGCCAATGCTCTCTGATTTTATTCCAGACCTTGTTAGTAACCAGTTTATCGACATTATTCAGGATTTTTTCCACCTGGGCCAGAACCTCTCCTGAACCGCTCCAGTGTTCCACGACAATATCAGGGGCTGCCTGTAATAAACGATTAATTACCAGAGCAGCTAAAATCAAATCATCCCCAAAACCAATAGGCCCTACCAGGATTTCCGGCAAAAAATCCAGTGGCAAGAAATAATAGGCAATTGCTCCCGCTATCCCATATTTAGCTGTAGCCGGAACCCGGGGGTCCCTTAATAAGCGCACCAGTAGAAGGAAGAAATCCGGCGCCAATAAAAGCAGGTCTACCAGTTTCCGGCTGGTTTCTCCCCCTTTTTCCTCCGCCCAGTTAGCTATCTTTAGTCTGATCCGGTCATAAAAATTATCCGCTCTGCGCATCTCTCTCACCGTCCTTATCTTCCTGTTACTATCTGTTACTATATAATAGCAAAAAATATGGTAAAATGAAACTGAGGTGATTTTATGGGTTACGTGGGTGCAATCTTTCGACCTCCCAGTGAAGCAGATAGCCTGATCCTCCAGGTAACAGTAGGCTGTTCTCATAATCGCTGTACTTTTTGTACCATGTACAAGGATAAAAAATTCGCTCTTAAACCTGTAGCTGAAATTAAGGAAGACCTGCTGTCCGCTACTCAATGGCCCTATTTCCGTCGCGTTTTTCTTGCTGATGGCGATGCCCTGGCCGCTCCTACCGATTATCTCCTTAACATCCTGGAGTTAATTCAAACACTCCATCCCCAGGTGAACCGGGTCGGCATCTATGCCAGCCCTAAAAGTATTTTGACCAAATCTGTACAAGAATTGCATTTATTGAAAGAAAAAGGGCTGGGCATTGCTTACCTCGGACTGGAAAGCGGCTCTGACCTGATTTTGAAAAAAATCAATAAGGGTGTAGACAGCCAGGCCATGATTGATGCTGCCGAAAAGGTAAAAGCTGCTGGCCTGCTTCTCTCTGTCACAATCATCAACGGCCTGGGTGGCAAAGGCCTCTGGCAGGAACACGCCCAGGCCACTGCCAGGGTCTTAACAGCTATGCAACCCCACTATCTCGGAGCTTTAACCTTGATGCTCGATCCCGCAGCTCCATTATATCAGGAAGTCCTACAGGGTACCTTCCAGCCCATTGATGAACGGACACTCCTGGCTGAACTGGAGCTTCTGCTGTCCCAGGTTGAACTGGAAAACTGTATCTTTCGTTCCAACCATGCTTCCAATCTGTTTGTATTAAAAGGCACTCTCAACCGGGACCGCGACCATTTGCTGGCTCAAATTCGGCAGGCCCCGGAACAAATACAGCGTTTCGGCTGGATTCCCCGCCTCTGATGTCGGAAAGAAGGGAAAAAGAGACATTTTTCTTAGCAGGAATATCCAGGCACGTCAGCGAATTACCTGGCTGGAGGTGTCAGTATGGCCAGGTACCGGCTGATTTTCCTGTTGGCCTTTTTCATAAACCTGCTTTACCCTGCATCCATATTTTCCGCTACTCCAGATTTTCCCGCTAGCAAACAGCTGGTACTAGCGGCTGTAAACTCATGGACCACTGCTCCTCGCCAGGCTCTCGAAATTACCAGCCAGTTTGCCGAATCTGACCTGAATCCAGAGCAATTGCTTCTGGCTTACCCCGCTTCGCCCTGGATTTTACGTCTGCGCTGGCTACAACACGACCGCAGTTTTTATTATTCTTCCCTCTATGAAGACGAAAACCACCGCGGTCTTTACCGCGGTGGTAACTGGTCGGGCTATCCCGCGCCCTATCTTTATCCGGGGCCTTTATCCCAATGGCCTTTGTTACCATGGCCCGGTTCGGAAGGTGAAATTCACTTCCTGGGCACCAAACAATATGCTGATCAGTGGGTTAAAGTCTATGACTTTCAGCCTCCGACGCCGTTTATTTCCCCTCACTGGCAAGGAAACGTCCAGGTAATTTCTTCCCGTTATCTGCTGTTTATTACTCAACAGCCCTTTCCTCGCCTGGTAGCCGGTGAATATTACTGGCGTTTACGCCTGAATAACCAGCCCCTGGTGGTGGCTATGAAAGCCCGCTTCAATTATTGACATTGCTTCATGGCACAAAACTCTCCGCACATAGAGCATTCTGCCCGGTGTCCCGGGTTTTTTCTTTTTCGCATTTCTCTAGCAGTAGCCTGATCCAGGGCCAGATTAAGCTGCTGTTCCCAGTCCAATTCTTTACGGGCCTTGCTCATCGCTTTATCCCAATTCCAGGCTTTTTCAATTCCTTTAGCCAAATCAGCGGCATGAGCCGCAATTCGGGTAGCAATTACCCCCTGCCGTACATCATCGGCATCTGGCAAGCCCAGGTGTTCTGCCGGAGTCACATAACAAAGGAAATCTGCCCCGGCAGCTGCAGCAATCGCTCCGCCGATAGCTGCCGTAATGTGGTCATGCCCGGCACCCACATCAGTAACCAGGGGGCCCAGTACATAGAAGGGTGCACCATGGCAAAGACGCTTCTGTAATTTAATATTGGTTTCAATTTGGTTTAAAGGAACATGACCCGGTCCTTCCACCATGACCTGAACTCCTTTGGCCCAGGCCCTTTTTACCAACCGTCCTAGTTCTAGCAGTTCAGCTATCTGCGGTCCATCGGTGGCATCAGCAACAGCACCCGGTCGCAGCCCGTCACCCAAACTCAGTGTAACATCATATTCCCTTACCAGTTCCAGTAACTCATCAAAATGAGCATAAAGAGGGTTTTCTTCGCCGGTTTCCTGCATCCAGCGAACGATAAAGGACCCACCTCGGCTGACTATACCACATACCCGCGGACTTTCCTGAATTTCCTCCAGCACCCGGCGATTGATGCCACAGTGAACAGTAATAAAATCCACTCCTTGCCGGCAGTGGTCCTCGATTACCTGAAACAGTTTATCTTTGCTGAGTTCCCCATAAAACCCGGCTTCGTAAATTGGCACTGTCCCTACTGGTACCGGACAGCGCTTTAAGATCTCCTGTCGGGCCCGGCGGAGATTGGGCCCCAGACTTAAATCCATAATGGCATCTGCTCCAGCAGCCAGAGCTACTTCCAGTTTCTCCAGCTCCTTTTCCACCTCCGGCCAGTCACCAGAGGTGCCGATATTGGCATTAACCTTGGTAGTCGCCCCATAGCCGATTAACTTGGGCTGGGCTAGATCCCTCTGTTTATTGGCCGGTAAGATCATAACCCCAGCGGCAATCCTTTCCCGCACAATTTCAGGAGCTATTCCCTCTGCTTCTGCCGCCAGTTTCATTTCCGCTGTTATTCTCCCAGCTCTGGCCAACTCCAATTGTGTCATCTCAATTTTCCTCCTTTGCCTTACTTGCTAATAAAAGTTTTTGCCCCAGACTATAGCTTTGATAACGCCATCTTTTTGCCTTAGCGGCCAGTTCCAGGTCGGAAAGCACTTTACTTCCTTCTTCAATCACCCGCAAAGACTCTGCCACACGGGAGGCATTGGCATTGATTAGTGCCTGCCAGGACGCCCTTTCCTGTTCTCGGAGTGTTGTCACTTCTGTTCCCGGATCCCCTTGGACATCCCTAAATCGCCAAATTTCCTCCGGCCGGGCCAGGCCTATTTCCTGTCGCAACTGCTTTAAAGCCTTCGCCAGTTCCTTCTCTTCCAGGATAAACCGAGCCATATCTTCCAGTACCCGCAATCCTTCCACACAGCGGTTGAAATTGGCATCTAGCATACGAAAAAATTTTTCGCGCATTATTATCCTTCCTCTCATAAATAAAAAACACCCGTCCCGAAGAGACAGGTGTAGAGTATACACTCGTTCCACCCACTTCCCTTCGCTGGTATTACCCAGATCAGGTACAAAGGGTTGAAGCCATAGCTTCTCTCAGCCTTTTGGGCACCCCTAGTGGTAACTACAAATATTCGATTAGCTGATATTTACTTTTTACCTGGTGGGCAATGTGTTCCCTCAGGGCTTGCCGTCGTGGCCCATTAAATCCAATAAACTGCACGCCTGTTAACCATCCCTCCTGCCAGGGCCGTGATCTTACAACCCGGCCTTTTAGCTTTAAAGTCCCCAGTTCAGGGATAGTTAATTCCAGAAGCAATATCATATTAACTGGTAAGCGCAGAGCTGAAAAAAAACTGAGACCTTCTTCTGCCAGGTCATAGGTCTGCCCCCGTCCCCGCTTACCACGTAAATGCTCAGTGGGATATGTGCCAAACTGGGCCACTTCAAAATACAACGGCAGCTGAGTATGCCAGCGAAAATGCCTGCGCTCAGCCATAGCCCTCCCTCCCAAAAGAGGTACTTTTGTCTAATTATAACATACAATTTCTACTGTTGCCACAATTTCTTTTTTTCCGCTTCAATAAAGGAAAGCATTTTTTCTTTCTCTTCCCGAACCTTTTCCATCAACTGGTCCACAATTTCTTCCACTTTTTCCCCATTATATGCCCGCTGACAGAGCTGGATTGCCTCCTCTTCAGCACAGCCCACAGCCCCTGCCAGTTGCTGAATACGCAAACGGTCAAAAACCACTTCATTATCTTTGATTTGAGCAAAACCGATAATTAATTTTATCAAGTGAATAGCGGTTCCCCGTCGAATGTCCAGCGATGAGCCATTGGGTATATTGTCCACAAACATATTCACTGCCATCTGTCTCCACCTCACCCAGTTTCTTTGCGCCAATATTATATCAGGAAGAATCTTTCTTTGCAAACAAAAGAGAGGCTTTTGCCTCTCTTTTACACCCCAAACTGGTTGTCATCAATAATGCATACGCTGCCACTAGCCAGAGATGCCGGTACATCAATCAGCCTTTGATTGGTAGAACCCCGGAAAGGCAGCCATAATGCTCGCTGTTCCTTTAAATAGGGACCATCCACCAGCACATCTGTTAACTGCAGCAGCTCACCGATAACCGGATTGCTTTCTGACATTCGCATCAATTGTTCCCAGGTATAGCCAGTAAAAACCCAGAGGTTTTTACCCTTCTCCCTGGCCCAGCGGGCGATAACCAAACAGGCTTCCGGCTGAAAGAAGGGCTCCCCACCTGAAAGAGTTATTCCTGTTGCCAGCTTGTCCCCTTCCAGTTCAGCAAAGACCTGTTCAAAGGTCCAAAGTTCCCCTCCTTCAGGGTCATGGGTATCAGGATTATGACAACCCGGACAGCGGTGGGGACAGCCCTGGGTCCAGATTACTGTTCTCAACCCTGGCCCGTCCACCACACTTTCAGTTGTAATTCCTGCCAGCCTGATCATCAGTTACACCCACATGTAATCCCCAGCGGGGAATGTTTCACCCTTTGGGCAATTTCCTGCAATTTAGCATCATTGCAATTAGATAATTTACAAAAATATCCTGTAACCCGCCGTACCCGTTCAATACTAGAAGGAGCAAAATGGGTTACTACTTTCACCTTTCCCTGAGGAGTCATATATACATCAATACCGGTTATCTCCAGGCCCCTGGCATTAGCTGCATAAAGAGCCTTCTGCCGATAATAGGCAATTTGCTCCGGAGTCAGTTCCGGCAATTTCTCCTGTACACATACAGCACTTTTCATCAATCAACACCCTCCTCTTCACTTTTTATCTAGTTAGTAGTACCCGTAGCGGGCCACTCCAGGTCATATTCTATTTCTTCTTCCATTACATTGATTGAACCACAGTTAGGACACTTATCGTGGTTAATAATCCCTAAGTAACCACAGACCTTACAAAAATCTATGGGAAAGTTAACTGCTCCATAGCCTACATCACAGGCTGCCATGTGCTTAATAATCGCTTCCAGGGCATCGATATTATGTTGCGGAGCAGCCGGTAACTCCAGATAAAGGATATGTCCGGCATTCAGGTACTTGTGATATTTCCCCTCAATCCTGGCTTTATCATACATCGAAATATTATACCACACCGGAATGTGCATACTATTTGTGTAGTACATGCGGTCTGTTACCCCGGGGATAATACCAAATTCCTTTTGGTCCAGTTTGGTAAATCGTCCTGCCAATCCTTCGGCAGGTGTTCCCAGTAAGCTAAAGTTCAACTTGTATTCCCGGGTATACTGGTCACATTTTTCCCGCATAAATTTGACTATTTCCACACCCAGGGCATCGGCCTCTTCTGACTCACCATGGTGTTTACCCAGCAGAGCTACCAGTGTTTCCGCCAAGCCGATAAACCCAATGGAAAGGGTGGCATGCTTAATAGCTTCATAAATTTCGTCATTGGGCCCTAGTTTATCACTATCGAGATAGAGATTCTGTCCCATCAGAAAAGGCATATCCTTGACTTTCAGCCGCCGCTGAATATCAAAACGGAACAACAACTGTTCCTTGACCAAATCCATCATTTCCTCTAGCAGTTCAAAAAACTTTTTGATATCACCCTGGGCCCTCAAGGCCAGTCGCGGTAAGTTAATGGTAGTAAAGGAAGCATTACCACGTCCTTCCGTTATCTCAGGCCCATTCACATTACCAATTACCCGGGTACGGCAACCCATATAGGCTACCTCCCCTTCTTTGCGCCGGGAATATGGCGCGTTAAAACTGCTATCCTGGAATGCATAAGTCGGGAACATTCTCCTGGAGGTCACCCGCAGGGCCAAACGGAATAAGTCATAGTTGGGATCTCCAGGGTCCATGTTTACTCCCTTTTTCAGCTTAAATATTAAATTGGGGAAAATCGGGTTCTCCCCACGTCCCAACCCGGCCTCATAGGCCAGTAGCAGGTTTTTGGTAACCATTCGTCCTTCTGGAGAAGTATCTGTTCCAAAGTTCAAACTGGAGAACGGCACCTGCGCTCCCGCTCGGGAATGCATGGTATTCAAATTAAAAATCAGTGCTTCCATAGCCTGATAGCACTCTTTATCTACCAGTTTTTCCAACTGCTCATCACTGATCTCAACCCCGACTTCCGCAAATATTTTGCGCTGTCTTTCCCGTTCCCTTTGTATAAACGGGGCCAGATCATAATCAAAATAGGCTACCGACTGTCCACCATGCATGTCGTTTTGAGATGACTGGATAATTACTGCTGTTAAATTAGCTGCCGATTTTATGCCCTTAGGACTGCGTATAAACCCATGTCCATTATTAAACCCATTTAGCAACAAACGCCCTAAAGGTATCTGAACACAGGTCAAGGTTTTGGCAAAAAAGTCCAGGTCATGAATGTGAATATCACCATTGATATGGGCCTGGGCATGCTTCTCCGGCATTAAACGGGTTAAATAGTATTTCTTACTGCCCGTAGAGGCTATTTGCAGCATTTTCGCCATCGGGCTATTCTGAACATTAGCATTTTCCTTGCTAGTCTCCACCAGGATTTCGGCTACTGCATCCATTAAATCGGATTGCGATTCCCTGATTCTAGTGCGTTTATTCCGATAAAGTATGTACGCTTTGGCAGTCTGGGCATGTCCATTTTCAATTAAAACCTTTTCCACTGCATCTTGAACATACTCCACAGAAACAGTACCTTCCGGCCCTTCGGGATGGCTCTCCAGGTATTTTACTACTTCAATCGATAGCCTGTCAGCCAATTGCTCATTGTCCCCACCAACTGCCCGAGCAGCTGCCATAATGGCATTTTTAATCTTCTCCCGATTAAAGGGAACCACCCGGCCATCCCGTTTTTTGATATAATGGATCATCCGCTCTCGCCCTCCAAAAAACGTTTAATTTCTTCCATAAACTCATTTACATCACGGAAACGGCGGTAAACTGAAGCAAAGCGGACATATGCTACCTCATCCACTGTTCTCAGCTTTTCCATCACAAGCTCTCCTAAATAAGAACTAGGTACTTCTTTGTCAAATTGGGTCCGCACCTGACTCTCTACCTCAGTAACTATTTTCTGTAACACTTCCATTGACACTGGTCGTTTTTCCACGGCCTTTACCAGACCGTGCATTAATTTTTCCGGTGAAAAAACTTCCCGGCGCCCATCGTTTTTAATAACCAGTAAAGGTCGCTCTTCTATCCTCTCATAAGTGGTGAATCGTTTACCGCAGTTCTCACATTCCCGTCGCCGCCTAATACTATTGCCTTCATCAGCGGTACGGGATTCCACTACTTTGGTAGCAGTTTCATGACAAAACGGGCATTTCATATGCTTCCCCGTCCTTGCGAAATTGTCAGAATATAGCTCTAGATATAGAGCA
The DNA here is from genome assembly GCF_002049255.1 of Carboxydocella sp. ULO1. NCBI lineage: Bacteria > Bacillati > Bacillota > Clostridia > Eubacteriales > Clostridiales Family XVI. Incertae Sedis > Carboxydocella > Carboxydocella sp. ULO1. The sequence continues at coordinate 20,229 of NZ_BDLQ01000001.1, forward strand.
TATTTCTTGGCTAAACCTATTTTATACTCTATATATGGGGTAAGTCAATAAATGCTTTGGAAAAATATTTTTAACTAGTGTAAGAAAACTAGCTTGTCCTTTATTTTTCTCCTGATTATACTTAAGGAATAATTTTCTTTGGAAAAAAACAACAGACCTTCTTATTTATGAGAAGGCCTGTTGTTGTGTCCGGCAGCGACCTACTCTCCCAGGACCCTGCGGTCCAAGTACCATCGGCGCTGGTGGGCTTAACTGCCGTGTTCGGTATGGGTACGGGTGTTGCCCCACCGCCATT
>NZ_BDLQ01000002.1:0-39898 GCF_002049255.1 Carboxydocella sp. ULO1
AGAGATACCGTTATCCTTGCTAAACAACTGAATGATAATGTTTAAAAAAATTTATTTATAATATTTTTAGCAATTTTCATTCTGAAAAAGGGTACATCGCAAAAAGCATTCTTAGAGATTTTCCTTTCCTAATTGCCTGAAATCTGATATTATAGATTTGATCCATTGCTAGCATCCTTTCTTTACCCCCTTTAGCCTAGTCAACTAAAGGGTACAGTTTTTGAGGGGTGCCGGCAATGTTTTTTTTTCCAGTTTTGTGCTTGATTTTTAAATTTCCATTTGCTTGATTTTTATTTTACCGAAAACACTTATGAGGCGTATAGGTAATCGTCTAGCCCGCCAGGTGTTTTGAGCCTACCTATGAGGAATTGAAACTGGTTTTTGTAACTGTATTAAACGAGACCGATTATAGTTTTGAGCCTACATATGAGGAATTGAAACTCTTCCGCCGCACTTTCCCGGACTTAAAGCGGTCGGTTTTGAGCCTACCTATGAGGAATTGAAACTATTGAACTGGAATGATGTAATTCAGGGTATGATAGTTTTGAGCCTACCTATGAGGAATTGAAATTTTTAATGCTGATGTTGCTTATCAACTTGTTGACAGCGTTTTGAGCCTACCTATGAGGAATTGAAACATATCCCTGGTCGGGCTATTTTCCAGTGGGACGTCGGTTTTGAGCCTACCTATGAGGAATTGAAACGCAGTTGGTTGTTGATGCTATTGCAAATGCTGTTATTCGTTTTGAGCCTACCTATGAGGAATTGAAACATATAGCAAGAGAAGTAGCAAAGAAACATGGATATGTTTTGAGCCTACATATGAGGAATTGAAACGATTATCCTCAAAATTGTTTATCTTCCTTGCTTTCTGGATATACTGTACCCATAAACAAAATGGGAGGATAGGGCATGGAATTGGTCGCCGCATGCCTGGCAGCACTAGTAGCCGTCCTCTTTAATCGCCGGGTTCAAGCAGAGACCGGCTGGCAAATTGCAGTCAAAACCGCCCCACTAATCGAAGAATTAGCCAAAACCGGTTTCGCTAAAATCCTATCAGCCCAGGTATTACCCGTGCACCTCTACTTCGGCCTCATTGAAGCAATCTACGATGCCTGGGCCAAACCTGAGCGCCATCTTCTGCCGGCCCTGCTCAGCCTGCTCAGCCACGGCTTTTTCGGCTATCTCACTGTCAAAAGCGGCATCCTTGCTGCCCTGTTCGCCCATTTCTCCTGGAACGGTCTGATCTGGTACATGCAGAGGAGGAGGCAAAATGCGGGTAATATATTATTGTGAATTGTGTCAGGAAATCGTGGATGAATGGGAAATAGCCTTGACTGAGCCTGACAACCCATCTATAATGGAAATGCATATGGAACCAACCCTTTGTCCTGATTGCATGACAGCAATGGGTAAGGACGAAGGCTGGTTAGGCCAAATCAAGTACAATTACCTGCACTGATTTGTGCCAAATTGCACTTTCATAGTGGGGGAAGGAGAAGAGCAAATGACCAGAGGGCTGGTCGGGCCCTTGCTTCAGGCGAAAGAACTCCAGGATTTGTGGCGGGATTTAGGAGTAAAGAAAAAAACCGCCCTGGTCTATGGAGTAAGCGGAGCGGTGTCTGCTTCATTACTGGCGGCCTGGTACCGTTTGCGGCAGCAACCTCTGCTAGCCATAGTAAGGGATCTGGCTGATGCAAAACGTCTATGTGATGACTTGAGCACATTTTTGCCGGAAGAGGAGATTTTACTCTATCCGGCCCAGGAAATGTTACCATGGGACATTGAAGCCAGTAGCCGGGAGTTATTAACTGCCCGGCTAAAAGTGCTGGGCGCGCTGGCCAGAGGGCGCACCCCACTGATAGTGGCTCCCGTTGCTGCTTTAAGCCGGGCGGTCACACCACCGGAGCAATTCAAAAATTATCTGGTTACCCTGAACAAAGGCCAGGAAATAGAGCCGACCGCCCTGGCGGCTCAACTTCTCCAGATGGGTTATGAACGGGTATCCCAGGTGGAAGTAGCAGGGCAATTCAGCTGGCGCGGAGGAATTGTCGATATTTTTCCGGCCTCGGCCAGTGAACCGGTGCGCCTGGAATTTTTTGATGTAGAAATTGATTCCTTGCGCCTTTTTGACCCGGTGAGCCAGCGCTCTTTGCGGGAAATAGAGCAGGCGGAGATTCTGCCGGCCCGGGATTATTTTGCCACTGCTGCTGACTGGCAACAGGCAGCCAGGGTGCTGGAAAAAGAGTACCAGAATTTGCGCAAAAAACTGATCGGGCTTCAACAGAGGGAAGCAGTGGGGCGTTTGGATCAGAAGCTGAAGGATTTGCTGAGCCGGCTCAAGGAGGGCCTGATTCCTGCTGGTCTGGATGCCTTCGCCGCCTATGTAATGCCAGAAAAAGCTACCCTGCTGGACTACTTGCCGACCGGGGCGCTGATAGCCGTCGAAGATCCCAACCGGGTCAGGGAAAAGGCGCTGGCCTGGGATGATGAGCGTGGAGAAACCTTTGCCAGCTGGCTGGAACGGGGTATGGCTTTGCCCGGGCAGGAAGCTTTATATTTCAGCTGGGAAGATATATGGCGGCAGTTGACAGGAAGGCCTTTGCTGGGCCTGGCCCTTTTGCCCAGGGAGCAAACAGGCTGGCGGCCCGAACTTCTGTTAAACCTGAACAGCCGGACGGCGCCCCTGTATCAGGGAAATCTGGAAGAATTGACCCGCGACTTAAAAAATTACAAACGTCAGGGCTATGCCGTCGCCCTGCTTACAACCCATACCCAGCGCAGCCAGCAGTTGCTGGATTTATTGAAAGAGGCGGAGATTGAAGCTGTATATTTAGGCCGATTGCAGCAGGAATTTCGGACTGGAAATATCGTTATCACCCGGGGGGAACTTTCAGCCGGTTTTGAGTTTCCCCAGAGCAAAATCCTGATTTTAACGGAGAGAGAGCTTTTTGGCCAGAGCAAAAAGGGCAGAAAAGCCCGGGAAATTAAGCCTGCTGGCGGCCAGAAAATCAGCGCTTTTACCGACCTCAAGATCGGGGATTATGTAGTTCATGTCAATCACGGGATCGGGGTGTATGAAGGGGTTGAACAGCTGAGCGTTGGCGGTATTACCCGGGACTACCTGGTGGTAAGCTATGCCGGGGCCGATCGCCTCTATATCCCTACGGAACAGATTAGCCTGTTGCAAAAGTACATCGGTACTGATGGGCAAAAACCCAGGATCAGTAAACTGGGCGGGCAGGAATGGCAAAAAGCCAAGGCCAAAGCCAGAAGTGCGGTCAAAGAGATGGCCGAGGAGCTGATCAAGCTCTATGCTGCCCGCGAAGCCCTGAAGGGTTTTGTCTTTTCGCCGGATACCGTCTGGCAGCAGGAATTTGAACAGGCCTTTCCTTATGAGGAGACTCCGGACCAGTTGCAGGCTATTGCCGAAATCAAGGCCGATATGGAACGGCCCCGGCCCATGGATCGTCTCCTGTGCGGGGATGTGGGCTATGGCAAAACCGAAGTAGCTTTGCGGGCAGCCTTTAAAGCCGTAATGGACAACAAACAGGTAGCCATCCTGGTGCCGACCACCATCCTGGCCCAGCAGCATTACAATACCTGTCTGGAGAGGTTTCAGGGCTTTCCGGTTTCCATTGACCTGCTCAGCCGTTTTCGCAGTGCCCGGGAACAAAAAGCTACCTTAAAGAAACTGGCCAGTGGCCAGGTGGATATTATAATAGGTACTCATCGGCTGTTACAGGATGATGTAAAGTTCAGAGACCTGGGGCTGTTGATAGTCGATGAGGAACAGCGCTTTGGTGTTGCCCATAAGGAAAAACTGAAACAATTAAAACAGACGGTGGATGTCTTGACCTTAAGCGCAACCCCCATTCCCCGGACATTACACATGGCTCTGGCGGGGGTTAGGGATATGAGCTTGCTGGAAACCCCGCCGGAAGAAAGATATCCAGTACAGACCTTTGTGGTGGAATTCAATCCTCTGATGATCCGGGATGCTATCCTGCGGGAACTGGCCCGCGGGGGACAGGTCTATTTTGTTCACAACCGCATTGAAGACATGGATCGCATCTTTACCTTCCTGACCCAGCTGGTACCCGAGGCCCGCATAGCAATTGGACATGGACAGATGAGGGAAGATGAGCTGGAAAAGGTCATGCTGGATTTTCTCAACCAGGAATATGATGTTCTGCTCTGTACTACCATTATTGAAACCGGTCTGGATATTCCCAATGTTAATACCATCATTATCGATAATGCTGATACCATGGGTCTGGCCCAGCTCTATCAGCTGCGGGGCCGGGTGGGACGCAGTAATCGTATGGCCTATGCCTATTTAACCTATCGCAAGGATAAGGTATTGACGGAAATTGCGGAAAAAAGGTTGCAGACATTACGGGAGTTTACCGAGCTGGGTTCCGGGTTCAAGATAGCCATGCGGGATCTGGAAATCAGGGGGGCCGGCAATTTACTAGGGCCGGAGCAACATGGTCATATTATGGCCATAGGTTTTGACCTTTACACTCAGATGCTGGAGGAAGCGATACGTGAGTTAAAAGGAGAAATCAAGGAAGAACCGCTGGAAACTACTGTGGAAATTGCAATAGATGCCTATCTGCCTGCAGACTACATCGAAGATGGTGCGGTAAAAATGGAGATTTACCGCAAAATCATGCTCTGCCGCACGGAAGAACAATTACTGGATTTGTCGGATGAGCTGGTAGACCGTTTTGGTGATCCGCCTTTACCGGTGGTCAACCTGTTGACTATTGCCAGAATAAAAATTCTAGGCCAGGAAGCAGGCATTACCTATATCGGCAAACAACAGGAACATTTAATTATCAAGCTGGCACCTGATGCTCCTTTGGAGCCGGTCAAGATCCTGAGGTTACCGGGAAAGATTCGGGGGCTGAATATTGTCGGGGGTGCGGAGCCGGTTATAAGAGTGCCCTGGTCCAAACGGGACCCGGGGCTGAACTGGGTGGAAAAAATTATCAGGGAAATAAAATACTGTGGAATTGGTTCCGAGAATTTGGTATAATAAAAACAGTTTTCAGAAAGGGGATGTGATGGAATGTACAAACTGAAAAAACTGGTTGCGTCCGTACTGACCGCTGCCATGCTGGCCCTGGTAGCCGGTTGCGGTAGCAATGCGGTAGCTACGGTTAATGGGGAGGATATCACCAAGGAACAGTTTGAACGCCGCCTGGAAAAAATGAAAGCGGTATACAAGCAAAATGGAGCTAATTTTGACACCGAACAGGGTAAAGCTATGTTAAAGGCGATCCAGAAGCAGGTATTAGATGGCATGATCGAAGAAACTATCCTGTTGCAGGAAGCCAAAAAACAAGGGGTACTGCCTTCTGATGCCGATGTGCAGAAACGGGTAGAAGAGACCATCAAGAAATTTGAATCCAAAGAAAAATTCCTGGAAGCCCTGAAGAATTATAACATGGATGAAAAGGAATTTGCGGAGTGGACTAAACAAAACCTGGCTCTGGATGCTCTGTATAACAAGGTAACTGCTAACATCAAGGTAACTGATGAGGAAATCAAGAAATATTATGAAGAAAACAAGGAACAGTTCAAGCAACCGGAACAGGTACGAGCCCGTCATATCCTGATCAAATTTGATACCCAGCAGGAAAAAGTAGGCCGGACTGAGGAACAGGCCAAGAAAATGGCCCAGGACCTGATCAAGGAACTGGAGAAAGGTGCTGACTTTGCCAAACTGGCTAAAGAAAAGTCTGAAGACCCAGGCTCTAAAGACAATGGTGGCGAATACACCTTTAGCCGTGGTCAGATGGTTCAGGAATTTGAAGATGCGGCTTTCTCTCTGAAACCGGGCAGCTTTACCAAGGAACCGGTAAAGACCCAGTATGGTTATCATATTATTAAGGTAGAAGAACGCATCCCTGCTAAAGAACGGACTTTTGAAGAAGTTAAAGGGGAACTGGCCCTGCAATTGCCCATGCAAAAGAAACAGGAAGCTTTCGCCAAATATACTGCTGAGTTGAAGAGCAAGGCCAAAATCGAGATTAAGGACAAGGAGCTGGCCGCATCCCCGGCCCCTGCTCCCAGCAACGGTAGCCAGTTACCTCCGGGCCATCCCAGTACTTCCGGTGGTAGCAGCAGCGCACCCCAGCCTGTTAAACCGGCGCAATAACGAAGTTCGAAGTTCGAGGTACGAGCTTCGAGATGCAAAGAATTGGAATGCTAGGGTAGGCAGTTTAGAAGCGAGTATAACAAGGCACCGGAGGCGTACTGGAAGTACGTCGAGGATGCCGCAGCGACAGCTGACGCAGTAATACGAAGCCTATAATCGGCTGAGCATAAGAAGTCTGACAATTTTGGTAGCATAATTCCCTTCCCGCCGATAAATACTAACAGTGACAAAAAAATTGTCAGTTGGTATAAAGGAGGGAAGGGAATTGTCATGAAAGCAACAGGAATAGTTCGTCGGATTGATGACCTGGGACGGGTGGTAATACCGAAGGAAATCCGCCGCACTTTAAGGATCAGGGAAGGCGATCCGCTGGAGATTTTTGTCGATCGGGATGGAGAAGTGATCCTGAAAAAATATTCCCCCATTGGGGAACTGGGTGATTTCGCCCGGGAGTATGCCGAATCTCTGCATGAAGCAGTCGGCCATATCTGTTGCATTACTGACCGGGACAATGTCATTGCCGTAGCTGGAGGCTCTAAGAAAGAGTTTATGAATAAACCCATCGGTCCCGCAGTGGAAAAGGCGATGGAAGAAAGGAAAGCGGTTATTATCAATAACCCGGGTGAACATCCCCATTGCCTGGGTTGTCCTGTGGATGATGAAGATGACACCTGCAAGTTTACAGCGGAAGTAATAGCACCCATTATAGCTGAAGGGGATCAGATCGGCGCAGTGTTGATTCTCTCTAAAGACCCCAATGTCAGGATGGGAGAACTGGAACTAAAGCTGGCTGAGACTGCAGCGGGCTTTTTGGCCAAACAAATGGAACAGTGAAGCTGGCGGGTAGTATGCCTGAGGTATACTACCCTTTATTTTGACCGACTGGAGGAGGACGGAGGATGGCAGAAATATATATTGTCGGCCTTGGTCCCGGTGATGAGCAAACTTTCCCTCTGGGCAACTGGCAGTTGCTCAAGGGCTTTACCGGGCCGATAATTTTCCGTACATATAGACATCCTATTGTTGACTGGTTAAAACAACAGGGTATTACAGGCGCTAGCTGTGACCATTTTTATGAAGAAGCTGAGGATTTTGCTGCCGTATATGAAAAAATCGTACAGGAGCTGGTTGGACAAGCAACACAAAAGGGGCAGCTGGCTTATTGTGTACCCGGGCATCCACTGGTGGCAGAGACCAGTGTGCAATGGTTGCTGAAGCGCTGTGAGTCAGAGGGGATAACAGTCAGGATATTGCCGGCCATGAGTTTTCTGGATGCTATTTATGCAGCCCTGAAAATAGACCCGGCGCAAGGGGGGCTACAAATAATTGACGCTTTAGCGCTGGCCCAAACCCGGATCAATCCCAGAAATGGCCTGCTTCTGCTGCAGGTATATAACCAGCTGGTTGCTTCTGAGACTAAACTAACTTTGATGGAATTTTACCCGGATGAATATCCAGTTACAGTTATCCGGGGGGCAGGATTGGCTGACGAAAAAAAGGTAGTCATACCCCTGTATGAACTGGATCGTTTGCCCTGGATTGATCATCTCACCAGTATCTATTTAGCCCCCAATCCGGAGGGGAAACCTGAATTCGGCCATTATGCCCTGGAACCCCTGGCGACGGTTATGGAAAAATTGCGTTCAGAGCAGGGATGTCCCTGGGACCGGGAGCAAACCCATCAAAGCTTGAAACCTTTTTTAATTGAAGAAGCCTATGAAGTTTTAGAGGCCATCGACAACCAGGATATGGAGGCGCTTTGTGAAGAACTGGGGGATGTGCTGTTACAGGTGGTTTTTCATACACAAATTGCCCGTGAACATGAATATTTTGATTTAAATGATGTCATAATGGTAATAACTGAGAAAATGATCCGCCGCCATCCCCATGTCTTTGCCGATACACAGGTGGCTGATAGCAGAGAGGTGATACGTAACTGGGAACAGATCAAGGCCCAGGAAAAGAAGGAACAGGGCAAAGAGGAGAAATCGCTACTAGCGGGTGTTCCCAGATCCCTGCCGGCCTTGCTGCAGGCATATAAACTGCAGGCTAAAGCAGCCAAGGTGGGCTTTGACTGGGATAACTGGCGAGGAGCCTGGGACAAGGTTCAGGAGGAATTGCGGGAACTGGGACAGGTTTTAGATGACCGGCAAAAACGACAGGAGGAGCTGGGTGACCTGCTCTTCGCTCTGGTCAATCTGGCGCGCTTTTTCGACATTGATCCCGAGGAGGCACTAAAAGGAACTTGTAGTAAATTTCGCCGTCGCTTTGCCTTTATCGAGCAAACGGTAAGGGAGCGGGGCCAGAAGCTGGAGGAGCTGGCTCTGGCGGAATTAGACAAAATATGGGAACTGGCTAAAAACCATGAAAATATTTCTAAAAAAAATGGGTAAAAAGCAGGAAAATCAAGGGTTATAGCGAATATCCATATTTGGTAAATTAAACAGCTGTAAAACATAAACAGGAGGGATTTGTGTGAACAAAACCGATCTGGTAAACAGCGTAGCCGAGAAAGCTGAGCTGACCAAGAAAGATGCTGAAAAAGCCGTAAATGCTGTCTTTGCTTCAATTGAAGAAGCACTGAAAAAAGGGGAAAAGGTACAACTGGTTGGTTTTGGTACTTTTGAAGTTCGCTCCCGTGGCGAGCGCAAAGGCCGTAACCCGCAAACTGGTGAAGAAATTACCATCGCTGCTGCCAAGGTACCTGCTTTCAAAGCCGGTAAAGCTCTGAAAGAAGCTGTAATGTAATTATCAGCAAGAGCGAATAAAATCAGGTTCCACATGGAACCTGATTTTGTCATATTAAGGGGGAATCGGTTTGCGTTTAGACAAATTTCTTAAAGTAAGTCGAATTATTAAACGCCGTACTCTGGCCAAAGAAGTATGTGACGGTGGACGCATTCAGATCAATGGTCGGCCGGCCAAAGCCAGCAGTGAAGTTAAAGCAGGAGATATACTGGAACTGGATTTTGGCCAGCGACGTTTGCGGGTGCGGGTAGTGGAGATAAAGGAAAACGTTCCGGCCGCCCTGGCTGGCCAGCTTTATGAAATTCTGGAAGAGATAAAAGTCAGGGAAACCACTTTCTGATGTAATATTTTTGCCCTCCCAGGTAAAACTAAGCCTTGAAAAAAGGTGACAAGGAGGGCAAAATATGTTCAGGTGGGGATGGCAAAAAATCTTGCTGTCATTACTGGTGGTGATGACCCTGATAGGTGGAGGTTGTGCCTTACGTAAACCCTTACCACCCGGGCAACCGCCAGGGCCGGCCGGGAGAGAGTTTACTGAAGAACCAACTATATCACTCTATGACAACAAGACCAAACAAACAAAAAAAATCAAACTGGAAGAATATGTAGCAGGAGTGGTTGCAGCCGAAATGGATACCAGCTGGCCGGTAAATGCCCTGGGAGCTCAGGCTATTTTGGCCCGTACTTTTACCCTGGAAAATATCAAGGCTGGTCGGGTGAAAAAATTGTATGGGGCGGATATTTCTACTGATATTGAGGAATCCCAGGCCTATGCTCCGGAAAAAATCAATGATAATGTGCGCAAAGCGGTACAGCTTACCCGGGGCCAGGTCATTCGCTGGCAGGGTAAGTATGTTAAAGCCTGGTTTCATGCCTGCTGTGGCGGCAAAACCGCTTCGGCTAAGGAAGGCCTGGCTTATGAAAAAGAGCCTACCCCTTATTTATCAACGGTAGCCGATGGCTGCATGGCCATCACTACCCCGGAAAATAAGCACTGGGAAGTAAAACTGAGCGGGGAGGAACTGGCCCGGGCAGTAAAACAGGCAACCGGTCAGGACCCCGGTCAGGTAACTTCAGTGCAGATTATTAAACGCGGACCTTCAGGGAGAGTAGAATCTCTCAAGGTCGGGAATGTTGCCATTAGCGGTCCGGCATTACGGCTGGCAGTGGGCAGTGAAAAAATGCGCTCCATGATGCTGGAAGACATCCAGAATGCCGGCGGAACCTTCATCTTTAAGGGCAGGGGTTTTGGGCATGGAGTTGGCCTCTGCCAGTGGGGAGCAAAAAAAATGGCTGCAGAAGGGAAACAGCCCTGGAGTATAGTTAAGTTCTATTATAAAGGTGTTAAAATAGAAAAGTTATGGTAGCAAAAGGCCCCTGTTCCATAAAGGAATGGGGGCATTTTTGACATATTCAAGGGACAAGGGGCATAAATTAAAAATGAACAAGGGAAAAGGAGGGATAGTGGGATGGAGAGCAAGAAAACAGTAACTGGTCAGCGGTTGGAAGTGCTCAACCGGGAAGAAGTAATCATAACCGGGGTGGAGCACGTGGATTCCTTTGATGAACAGGTGATAAGCCTGAAAACCAATCTGGGCAACCTCATCCTGAAGGGTGAGGGGTTGAATATCACCCAGTTGAATATGGAGGAAGGCAAACTGGTAGTACAGGGCTACCTTTATTCCCTGACTTATGCGGAAACCAAAGGGGGCAAGAGCAAGGGAATTTTTGACAAGCTGCTCAAATAGAAAGGAGGGCGTTGAGTGGAACTCAGGCTTCAACTCCTTTCTTTTCTTTTTAGCTGGGGATTGGGAGCCTTGCTGGGCATTATTTTTGATTTTTATCGTCTCTGGTCGGAATTTTACCACTGGCCGAAATGGATTAAGGCCCTGGGAGATCTGATCTACTGGATTATAGCAACTATCCTGGTTTTTTTTAGCTTACTGGGGGTTAATGGCGGGCAGATGCGTTTTTATATTTTGCTGGCTGTAACTCTGGGTTTGGCCAGTTACTGGGTTTGGTTTAGCCCTCATGTTTATCGGATTATTTCGCAGATCTGGCGCCGGCTGGTAAATCTGATCAAGAGAATAATCTGGCTGGTGACCCGGCCTCTGGTCTGGCTGGGGATTGTTCTGGCCTGGCCGTGGCGCTGGTTGTTGATATTGTGGAAAAATTTGTGGATAAGATTGTGGATAAAACCTAAACGCAACCTTTACCAGCGCCTGGAGAAATGGTGGACAGAAAAAAAGGAGCGCCGGAAATAATTAGCAGCAGGAATTAACGATAACATGTAGAAGTATTGTAATGAATTTGTAATAAATGCACTACAGTTATCCACTGCTGTGGATAACTGTGTGGATAACTTGTTTATTATCCATATTTTTTGTGGACAAGCTGGGTATAAGTCCGGAGGAATGACAGGTGCAGATTGAAATTCGGGGTGTGGAAAAACTGAGCATCCGGGAACGCCAGGTGGTGGCTTTAAAAGAAATGGGCTGGTCGACAGATGCTGTGGCCAAGCAGCTGGGCTTAAGCCCGGCTACAGTGGCTACCTTATATAACCGCGCCCGAAACAAGGGCTATCAGGTTGTGATTGTGATGAGCGGGGATGTCCTGGGTTTGGGACAGCCGGAGGAGGATGAGGGATGAGTAAACGGGCTGAAGGAAAAATAGTGGATCTAAATCAGCGGCTGGAGAAGGAAACGCCGAAAAAGGTTAAGACCGGAAGTTCCAAATCCAGATTCTTCTGGCGCCGGGTAGTGGTGGGGATTTTTCTGGCATATAGTGTAATCGTAGTGGGCTCCTTTGTACACCAGACTGTAAAAATGAATCAGCTGGAAAAGGAAATCAGTTCTGTGCAAAACAAAATAAAAGCAGTGGAAATGAGTAATACTAAGTTAAAAGAAGAAATCAAGTTGTTACAAACTGATGAGTACATAGAGCGCCGGGCCCGGGAAGAGCTGAATCTGGTAAAACCAGGGGAAAAGGTGGTAATTCCCGCTGTCGGTAAGAAAAAACATTAAGGGAAAAAGGTTTTGCTTGACAGTTTTTTCTTGTAACCTATATAATTTTGATATATGACATTAAGGAGGAATTCTCTGTTTATGGCCATCGCAGTAGGGAGCATCGTTGAGGGAGTAGTTACCGGCATTACCAATTTTGGTGCTTTTGTGCAATTGCCGGACGGGCAAACGGGACTGGTTCACATTTCCGAGGTTGCCCATACTTATGTGAAGGATGTGCGGGATTTTCTCAAGGAGGGGGACACTGTACGGGTTAAAGTCCTGAATGTGGATGACCGGGGTAAAATCGGCCTGTCCATTAAACAGACTCAGGAAGCTCCGGAACGGGCAGACCGCAAGCGCTCTCAAATCAGTTTTGAGGAGAGGCTGGCCCGTTTTCTGAAGGACAGTGATGAACGGCAGGCTGATTTGCGGCGAGCTACCGAAGCCAAGCGGGGTGGCCGCGGCAGCAGAAGAGGATAAATCAGAGCCAGGCACAGCCTGGCTTTATTTTATGGGGAAAGGATGAGGCTAATGTTGATCGCCGGTCTGGATATTGGCAGTAATTCCTGCCGTTATACTCTGGTGCACTGGCAAAAAAACCAGGGCTTAAGGGTAGTTGAACAGGACCTGGCTACGACCCGGCTGGGCAAAGGGATGGCCGGAGGTATTTTGTTGCCGGAAGCCATCGAGCGTACTGTGGAGGCTATTACTGGTTTTGTTGAACGCGCCCGGCAGAAAGGGGCGGAAAAAATATTAGGGGTGGCGACAGCCGCAGTTCGGGAAGCTGCTAATGGACAGGAGCTGCTAGATCGTCTGGTGCCATTGTCTGCAGAGATTACCTGCATTGATGGGCAACGGGAGGGCTGGTATAGCTGGCTGGGAGCAGTTCAGGGCCTGGGGCTGGAAAAGGGAGATGGAGTAATGGTCATAGACAGCGGTGGTGGCAGTACTGAGTTCAGCTGGCTGGAGGCAGGACAGCTAAAGGCTATTTCACTGAAAATAGGAGCGGTCAGAGCTACGGAAGAAAAATGGTCTCTGGCCGAGATCGATGATTTTCTTGCTAAAGGGATAGCCTCCATTCCTGTTAAACCGGAGAAAGTGATTCTGGTAGGAGGAACTGCGACTACCCTGGGCGCAATGGAGCTGCAGTTGGAGAAATATCAGCCCAGTCTGGTACACGGGCTTAAGCTGTCAGCCCAACAGGTAGCAGCCTGGGCCCGGCGGCTGCGAGAGCTGAATCTGGAGGAAAGAAAACAATTGCCTGGTTTACAGCCTGCCCGGGCGGATATCATCCCTGCCGGTGCTTCCATCCTGGCTGCTGCTACCCACCAGCTGGGCACTGAGCAGGTTTGGTTAAGTGAGACCGATTTACTTTACGGCCAAATCTATATATATATTCAGGAACAGCTGAAATATGACGAAAAAGGCCCGGTTAAATGGGACTTTTCCTAATTTGTCGAAGAAAAAATTTGGACAACCTACCAATACTGACAAGTTTTTCCCGCTCCCCTGATTAAAATATAGATAGGTAGAGTACAGGCTAAGGGGGAGTGGAGCTTGCTGGAATCCCAGTTCGAAATTTATCCCTATCGGCAGACAGAAGATGGACAAGCAGCCATAGCCCGGAAGGAGCGCTGGCGCTGGCCTGATCTGAGCGGGCTGTTAAAAGTAAAAAGAGTTAGGCCTGATTTTAAAGACCTGATCTGGCTGGGTATAGCTGCAATTTTAGCCAACAGCATGATCCTGGAAGATGTTTCACCTTTTTATCCCGCTTTGTTAGGGGGAATCGCCTGGTTTAATGCCCGGCGCCAATGGGCCACCAGCCTGGGAGTAGCTTTGACCCTGGCAATAAAAGGGGATTACTGGCAGCTGGCAGTAGCCTCAATGCTGGCCCTGGGTTTTGCTACCATTATCGGGCGTATTCCGGAACAGACCCGGCGTCGCTGGTTTTTACCGATACTGGTGGGAAGCCTTGATTTGACCTTAAGAGCCGGGATGGCCCTTTTGCGACAGGCCCCCTTATATGCCTTTGTTGCCAGCACAGTAGAGGCGGTGCTGGCGGCGGTACTGGCCTACTTTATGCTGGTCTGGTTACCTCCCTTGCTGGAAAAAAGGGAAAAAGCGGTTGAAGCTGTCGGCGGCCTGGGGATACTGGGAACAGGCATTCTTATTGGCTTGAATGGTATAGAAATCAACGGCTTAAGTCTGGTGGGGATTCTCAGCCGTCTGCTGATTCTACTGGCTGCCACCATAGGCGGTATCGGTGGTGGGACGGTAATTGGCACTATTATCGGGCTGATACCTGCTTTGACGGCCCGGGGCTATTCTCCCGTGATAGTCGGGGTTTATGCCTTTGGAGGCTTGCTGGCGGGAATTTTTGAACGTTTTGGCCGCTGGGGTCCGGCCCTGGGCTTGATGTTAAGCAATATATTTCTCTCCTTATATACACCCGACCCCAGGGGGCTGTTGATTATCATGGGGGAAACCCTGATTGCAGTTTTACTATTCTTGCTGTTACCTGCCCGTTTACTGGAAGAATGGCAACGGCGGGCGGGTAGAGTGAGACGGCAACAGGAGCGACAGTTGAAAGAAGAGGCAGAAAAACTGAAGGCCATGACGGCCCAGCGTATTCTGGAATTCGCCAGTGTTTTTCAGGGTCTGTCCAATACTTTTGAACAATTGATTAATTCAACAGGTCGGGAAGGGGAAGAGGATGCTCTGCCTCCGCTGGTTAAAGAGGCCTGTGGTCGCTGCAGCAGACTGGTAACCTGCTGGCAGAGAGAAGAGCGGGCGACCAGACAGGGAATACGGCTATTGTTGAATCTGGCTGAAGCCCAGGGAGGGGTTGATAGTACCCAGGTGAGCCGGGCGCTGAAATATTGTTTTCGCATGCGGGAAATGGCGGCAGCTATTAACTGCCTGGCCAGTGCCCATCGTTTACATAAGTTCTGGGAACATAAGATTCAGGAAAGTCAGGAATTAGTTAAGGAACAGCTGCGGGGTGTTTCCAATTTAATGGAATCTTTCGCCTATGAGCTGGCAGTAACGGGCGAAACGGCAGAAGTACTGGACTGGCCCTACCAGGTGGAATATGGTATTGCCAAAGTAGCCAAGGATGGTTGTATTATTTCCGGAGACAGTACGGCGGTTCAAAATCTGAACAATGGCAAGTTTTTACTGGCCCTCAGTGATGGCATGGGAACGGGTACAAGGGCCGCAGTACAAAGCCAGGCGGCCCTCAGTTTGTTGACTCAGCTGCTGGAGATGGGATATGATCCGGAGATAGCAGTGAAGACTGTGAACTCAGCCATGATTATGCGTTCCAAAGATGAAGAAGAATTCGCTACCCTGGATTTGGCTTTAATTGACCTGCAGGATGGTTCGGCTCACTTTGTCAAGATCGGTGCTGTCTTTTCCCTGATCAAACGGGAGCATCGGATTGGACTGGTTAAATCAGGTTCTTTGCCCATAGGTATTCTGCAACAGATGGAACCGGACCAGATTAATGTCCAGCTGGAACCCGGTGATATAGTGGTGATGTTCAGTGATGGGGTAATTCATGGTACCGGTGCCTGCCCGGAAGAATGGCTGGCCCAGGTCTTGCATCAATGCCGGACAGAGGATCCAGAAAATCTGGCCCATTATATTCTCAACAGTGCCCGTATCCAGGCCAATAACCGAATTGCTGATGATATGACGGTAATAGTATTCCGACTGATCAAAAAGTAAATTTTTCCCCCTCTACGGGGGTTTTTCTTTTCTATTTGGATAATGGTATAATAATGCTATCAGTGTTTGAGGTGGGCAGATGGGCATGGCATCAACCAAGGAAATTGTTGTGATTCTGCTGTGGACCGGCAGGTTGTTGCTGGAAAATGGAGCGGAAATTACCCGGGTAGAAGATACCCTGGAGAGAATGGGCCTGGCTCTGGGGCTGAAAAAGGTAGAGGTTTTTGCCACTCCTACCGGTTTTGTGGTTTCCGGCCAGAATGAGCTGGGGAAGGTCGCTACTATGACGGAACGCATACGGGCCCGGGAGCTGGCTTTACATCGGGTCTTGCTGGTGAATCAGATTTCCCGGCAGGTAGTGGAAGGAGAGCTGCAATTTCCCGAACTGGTGCAGCGCCTGGCAGAGGTGGAAAACGCACCACCAGATTACCCTGCCTGGGTAATGACAGGGGCAGGAACCCTGGCTACCGGTTTTTTTGCCCTGATGTTTGGTGGGGATTGGCGAGCGGCTCTGGTGGCCTGTCTGGGTGGACTGACAGTGATGCTCTGGCGTCAGTTGGTGGCACCGCTAGGGCCAGGCAGAGTGATCACTACATTCCTGGCCGCAGTGATTGGAGCCATAACGGCAGTGCTGGTAGGCCGGCTTTGGCCAACGGTGGCAACAGACAAGGCCATTATCGGGACCATTATGTTGCTGGTACCAGGGGTTGCGGTAACCAGCGCTATAATAGATGTAATCAATGAGGACCTTTTATCCGGGGTAGCCAGGGGAGCAGAAGCCATTTTGATTGCCACTGCCGTGGCTGCTGGAGTCTCCCTGGTACTGGCATTAGGATGATGGAGGCAGACAGAAAAATGTTAAAAGTATTATGGGCTGCAATTGCTTCTGCTTTGTTTGGCATCTTATTTGCTGTGCCTCGACGCTGGTTATTTACAGCAGCAGCAGGTGGAGGGCTGGGCTGGGCCAGTTATACCTGGCTAACTACTATCCACCTGAATGGGATCGTGGCCATGTTTTTGGCAGCAGTCATGGTTGCCCTCTTCAGTCAAACGGCGGCCCGGCTGGGAAAGGTGCCAGTACCCATTTTCCTGGTACCAGGCGTGGTGCCCCTGGTGCCAGGGGCGTCCGCTTATGAAGCTATGTTCAATCTGGTCCATGGCCAAACAGCGGCGGGGCTGGCTAAAACGGTGGAGACCCTCTTACTGGGACTGGCCATTGCCGGAGGGCTGGCACTGGGGGCCGCTTTGTTCCGGGCCAGAACGGGAGGAAAGGCCAATGTGGCATAAGATTGAACATTATATTGTCCAGCAACAGCTTCTGCAGTATGGGGAGCGGGTGTTGCTGGCGCTTTCCGGCGGACCGGATTCGGTGGCCCTGGCTCATTGCCTGTTGCAATTAGCGGATAAATACCGGTGGCAGCTGGGGGCTGTACATGTCAACCATCGTATGCGGCCCGGAGAAGCAGAGCGGGATGAGGAGTTTGTGCGCCGCTTGTGCCAGGAATGGAATATTCCCCTTTATGTGGAAAAACTGGAGCAACCTCCGGGATCGGAAGAAGCGGCCCGCGCTGCTCGCTACCGGGTATTTGAACAGCTGCTGAACCAGGGGGGATGGGATAAAATCGCCCTGGGGCATCATCAGGATGACCAGGCGGAAACCCTGTTCTGGCATTTGCTTAGAGGCAGTGGTCTGGACGGGCTGGCGGGTATGGCGGCCCGGCGCGGAAAATTTATCCGGCCGCTGCTGGCAGTAAACCGGGCTGAAATACTTGCTTATTTAAAGAAAAATGATTTACAATGGTGTGTGGATTCCAGTAACCTGTTGCCCATTTATACCCGTAATCGCATTCGGCAGGTGATTTTTCCTTTTCTGGAGCGGGAAATTCAACCGGCTTTAAGAAAACACCTGGCCCGTACCGCCGAGTTATTGCGGGACGAACTGGAGTTGCTGGAAAAGGTAACAGACCAGTACTGGCAGGAGACGGTCCTCTACCAGAATGAAATGGAAATAGTTCTGGACTTAAAATCCCTGCAAACCCTGCCGGCGGCTTTGCAACGCAGGTTAATCCGCCGGGCCTGGCGGGAATTTACCGCTGCTGAACATCCCCTTTCCTGGGCCAAAACTGAAGGAGTGAGGCGTTTGCTGGAGAAGGACGGCAGTGCCAGCTGGCGCTTAAAGGCAGATCTGGAGGCGGTAAAAGATTATACTAAACTGGTGTTGCGACGACGGTCAGTGCCGGTTAAGGAAGAAACTGTTTCTGAAGAGTGGTACCTGTCCTTACCTGGACAGATTCAGTTGCCGGATGGAACGGTAATTCAGGCGCAGGTTGTTCAGCAACCTGGAGAGCTGGGGCCAGCAGGCAGGGAACTGATTTATCTCTGGGTACCACCAGAAGGAGAATTGCTGGTGCGCTACCGGCGCCCGGGGGATCGTTTTCGGCCAGCGGGGGCACCGGGCAGCAAAAAGCTGAAGGAATGGATGATCGATAAAAAAATTCCCCGTTCAGAGCGGGAACGAATTCCTTTAGTCCTGCTGGGAGAGGATATTGTTTGGGTAGTAGGCTGGCAAGCAGGCCACAATCCTTGCCGGAAAAGCCCGGGAGGAAGATGGGTGGCTTTGTTGCAAAGGCCCGGGTCCTGTGGTACAATATGTAAATATGAGTGACTTTAACACACACCGCGGGAGGAGTGACTTGGTTGAACAAATTATTTAAAGGTTTCAGCATTTATCTCCTGATCGGCCTGTTGGTGTTTGCCATTTTAGAGCTGTCTGGCCGCCCGTCTGAAACAGTGAACAGGCCATCCTATGATGAATTTGTCAAAATGGTACAGGCTGGGAAAATCAGGGAAGTAACCATTACAACTGAAAACTTAACCAACTCCATTGAAGGTGTGGATAGCAGCGGCAAAAAATTTGCTCTCTACGGCCCGATTCAGGATGAACGGCTGATTGACCGGCTGATGGATGCCAATGTCAAGATAGTGCATAATCCTCCGCCCAAAAACAGTGTCTGGCTATCGGTGCTGACCTCCTTACTGCCAGTATTATTGCTGGTAGGGGTGATGTTCTTCTTTATGCAACAGGCCCAGGGGGGTGGCAACCGGGTCATGTCCTTTGGCAAAAGCCGGGCTCGCCTGGCTTCCGAGGACCGGCGCCGGGTGACCTTTGCCGATGTAGCGGGAGCTGATGAGGCTAAAGAGGAATTGCAGGAAGTAGTGGAATTTCTCAAATACCCCAAGAAATTCCATGAACTGGGAGCGCGGATCCCCAAAGGGGTTTTGCTCTTTGGACCTCCCGGTACCGGTAAGACACTGCTGGCCAGGGCGGTAGCCGGGGAAGCCGGGGTTCCTTTCTACAGTATCAGCGGTTCCGACTTTGTAGAGATGTTTGTCGGGGTAGGGGCCTCCCGGGTAAGGGACCTGTTCGAGCAGGCCAAAAAAAGTGCGCCCTGTATCGTTTTTATCGATGAAATCGATGCCGTTGGTCGCCAGCGGGGAGCTGGTCTGGGTGGTGGCCATGATGAGCGGGAACAAACTCTGAACCAGCTGCTGGTGGAAATGGACGGCTTTACTATGACGGAAAGTGTGATTGTCATTGCGGCTACCAACCGTCCCGATATTCTGGACCCGGCGCTATTGCGCCCGGGCCGATTTGACCGGCAGATTGTGGTAGACCGTCCTGATCTGGTAGGGAGAAAGGAAATCCTCAAGGTGCATATTCGCAACAAGCCGATTGCTCCCTCCGTTGACCTGGATGTGCTGGCCCGGCGAACTCCTGGTTTTACCGGGGCAGACCTGGCCAATATGGTCAATGAAGCGGCCTTGCTGGCAGCCCGGGCCAACAAGAAGCAAATCGAAATGACAGAGCTGGAAAATGCCATTGAAAGGGTTATTGCCGGTCCGGAAAAGAAATCGAAAGTGATTTCTGAACAGGAGAAGAAACTGGTTTCCTACCATGAAGCGGGACACGCAGTTGTGGGTTACCTCCTGCCCAATACTGATCCGGTGCACAAGGTTTCCATTATTCCACGGGGAAGAGCAGGCGGATATACCTTGCTGCTACCCAAGGAAGACCGTTATTATGCTACCAAGAGCCAGCTGCTGGATCAGGTGACCATGTTGCTGGCCGGCCGGGTGGCAGAGGCCCTGATGCTTAATGAAATCAGCACCGGGGCGCAAAATGACCTGGAGCGGGCTACCAATACCGTGCGGCGCATGATTACTGAGTATGGTATGAGCGAAAACCTGGGTCCCCTGACCTTTGGCAACCGCAGTGACCAGGTTTTCCTGGGCCGGGATATCGCTCGCGACCGCAATTACAGTGAAGAAGTAGCCAAGGCCATCGATGCTGAAGTGCGACGGATGATTGAGGAGTGTTATCAGCGGGCGGAAAGTCTTTTGCTGGAACACAAGGATAAACTGGAACTGGTAGCCAATACCCTGATGGAAAAAGAAACCATTGAGGCTGATGAGTTTACCGCTTTGATGCAAAAGGCGGAAAATGAATAAATAATATGGTTGGGAGGAGTAGAAAAGCTTATGGAAAGAACATTTGTCATGATTAAACCCGATGGCGTTCAGCGCAATCTGGTAGGGGAAATTCTGGCCCGGTATGAGAAAAAGGGTTACAAACTGCTGGCTATGAAGCTAATGCGGGTTACTGAAGAACTGGCCCATCAGCATTATGCCGAGCATGTGGGCAAGCCCTTTTTCCCCGGGCTGGTGGAATACATTACTTCCGGCCCGGTAGTAGCCCTGGTCCTGGGGGGTAAAGGAGTTGTGGTCGGGGTAAGAGCCATGAATGGTGCTACCAATCCCGCCAATGCTGCTCCTGGTACTATCCGGGGTGACTATGGCATAGAAGTGGGCCGCAATGTGGTTCATGCCTCTGATTCGGTAGAATCGGCCGAAAGAGAAATCGCTATTTACTTCAAGGAAGAAGAAATTCTTGCCTACGAAAAGAATGTAGATGCCTGGCTTTACGAATAAAGAGGTCTTTTTGTGCCCTGCTGGCGAATACGCTGGCAGGGTATAATTTATATTTATTAGGTAATGGAGGGGATAGTTATGGAAAAATTACAGGTGGGGTTGACTGGCACGGCGACCACGGAAGTCAGTGAGGCCAACACGGCTATCGCCTATGGCAGTGGCGGGGTGAAAGTTTTTGCCACACCGGCCATGATCGGGTTGATGGAAAAAGCGGCTTTGAGTGCTGTGGATCCCTTGCTGCCAGAAGGGATGGCAACGGTAGGTACCAAAGTGGAGGTTACTCATCTGGCGGCAACGCCGATAGGGATGCAGGTGCGGGCCCAGGCTGAGTTGCTGGAAGTTGAGGGCAAGCGCCTGTTATTCCGGGTGGAAGCCTATGATGAGGCAGGACTCATTGGAGAAGGCAAGCACGAGCGCTATATTATTGATATCGCCCGGTTCATTAGCCGGTCTGAGGCTAAAAAAGACCAGAAGAAGTGAAATATAGAATTTTGCAAAAATTCCGCCAACGCCGGCAGGAAATTGGCTGGCGATGGAGAATAATAATTCTACACCAGTATGTGCAGAAGGGGAGAGGACCCCTGCAAATAAAAGAGGATGAGGGAGGATGAGATTGTGAAATCCGATATCGAAATCGCGCTGGCGGCGGAGAAAAAACCTATTACCGAAGTAGCCGCCAAAGTGGGTTTAAGCCCTGATGATCTGGAGCTGTATGGCAAGTATAAGGCTAAGATTTCCGCTGACGTCTGGAAGCGGGTTGCCGACCGGCCCAATGGTAAACTGATTTTGGTCACCGCTATCAACCCCACCCCGGCTGGTGAAGGCAAATCCACCACCACCGTTGGTCTGGGGGATGCTCTGGCCCGCTTGAACAAAAAAGTTATGATCGCTCTCCGGGAACCTTCCCTGGGGCCCTGCTTCGGGATCAAAGGGGGGGCAGCCGGTGGTGGTTATGCCCAGATCGTGCCCATGGAAGACATTAACCTGCATTTCACCGGAGACTTCCATGCTATTACCACTGCCCATAACCTGCTGGCAGCCATGATCGATAACCATCTGCACCAGGGAAATGAACTGGGAATAGATCCGCGGCAGGTGCTGTTCCGTCGTGTCGTTGACCTGAACGACCGGGCCCTGCGGAAAATCGTGATCGGTCTGGGTGGCAAGGCTCAGGGTGTACCCCGGGAAAGCGGGTTTGACATCACTGTTGCTTCCGAAATCATGGCCATCCTCTGTCTGGCCAATGACATCAATGACCTGAAGAAGCGTCTGGGCAATATCCTGGTTGCTTACACCTATGATGGCAAGCCGGTCTATGCCCGGGATCTGAAGGCTGAAGGCTCCATGACTGTTCTGCTCAAGGATGCCATTAAGCCCAACCTGGTCCAGACTTTGGAGCATACACCTGCTTTTGTCCATGGCGGTCCTTTTGCTAATATCGCCCACGGCTGTAACAGTATCCAGGCTACCAAACTGGCTTTGAAACTGGCTGATTATGTGGTAACTGAAGCTGGTTTCGGTGCTGACCTGGGGGCTGAGAAGTTCCTCAACCTGAAGTGCCGTTTTGGCGGTCTGCAGCCGGATGCAGTAGTAATCGTGGCTACTGTACGGGCGCTGAAGTACAATGGCGGTGTAGCCCGGGCTGACCTGAACCAGGAAAACCTGGAAGCTCTGCGCAAGGGTTTTGCCAACCTGGAAAAGCATATTGAGAACGTCGGCAAGTTTGGCTTGCCCGCCGTTGTAGCTATCAACCGCTTCCCCACTGATACCGAAGCAGAGCTGGCTCTGGTACGGCAGCTCTGTGAAGAAGCCGGTGCTGAAGTGGCGCTCTCCGAAGTGTGGGCCAAAGGTGGCGAAGGCGGTATCGAGCTGGCAGAAAAAGTACTCAAGACCCTGGAAACCAGGCCGGCAGACTTCCGCTTCCTCTATGACCTGGAAATGCCCGTCAAGCAAAAAATCGAAACCATCGCTCGGGAAATCTATGGTGCCGATGGGGTCATCTTCACCAAAGAAGCAGAAAAGGCTCTGGAAGGCTTCGAAAAACTGGGCCTGGGCAACTACCCGGTTTGTATGGCCAAGACCCAGTACTCTCTGTCGGATGATCCCACCAAGCTGGGCCGTCCCAGTGGCTTCACCATTACCGTGCGGGAAATCCGGGCTTCTGTAGGCGCCGGCTTCCTGGTAGCTATTACCGGGGATATCATGACCATGCCCGGCCTGCCCAAGCGCCCGGCCGCCGAGTTCATTGATATTGACGAAAACGGTGTAATCACCGGTTTGTTCTAAACTGCAGTTATATAGTATAATGGAGATGGCCCAGGGAGACCTGGGTCCATCTTTTTTAGAGGCGGGCAGGAGGTAGTAATAATGGACTTACTCAACCGTCTAATCAATCATCCCCGGGTGAGGGCAGCATTTACGGAAATAGCCGCCTGGGAAAAGGATAGAATCTATTGCCGACATGGCTGGGAGCATGCCTGGGCTGTTGCCCGGCTGGCTTATATGCTATACTTGGAAGAGAGGGATGAACGGGAGCCTGAGGCCCGGGAAGGGTTTTATGCCGCCGGGCTGTTACATGATCTGGGGCGGGCAGTGGAATATGCTACCGGTGAAGATCATGCCCAGGTTTCGGCCCGGCTGGCCGGGGAGATTCTTGTTGAACTGGGAATGCCCGCTGAATTCATCTATAAGGTTTGTCAGGCTATTGCCGGACACCGCCGGGGAGAGGTAGAGGGTTGGGCCCGCTATCTCTATCTGGCGGACAAGCTCTCCCGTCCCTGCCTGCAGTGCGGGGTTGAGGATTGCTATAAACGGGAAAAAATGCTGGTTTTGCAGCAACTGTATGATTATAGATAGGAGGCAGTGCAAGTGGAAAAAGCCAATCCCAGAGTAGTGCTGATCCGTAATCTGGAACAGGCCAGGCGTGAGCTGGCCCGCATTGGGGCCGATAGCGGTGGTGTTGGTGTGATGGCGGCCAAAAGTGTCTTTTTGCCTGTTAAGCTTACAGGCATCGGGATCAAACAGGCCATCATCTTAAAGCAGGAGATGTTGAGCCGGGGTGGGGAAGCGGCTGTACACCGGGCGGTAGGCAACCTCAGCTGTGAGGAAACCGATGTTTTATTGCTGGGGACCTTACGGCAACACCTGGATTTGTGCAAAAAGCTGCGCTCCCAGCCCTTTGGTCTGGGACGGCTGGCCCAGGAAATAGAAGAGGTAGTGAAGACTGCTGCTACCGGTTACCGTAAGTGGCACTGGCGGTGGCAGGGAAGGGAGCTGGTATTGGGGGAGAGAACCCTGGTCATGGGTATCCTCAACGTTACCCCTGATTCCTTTTCCGATGGTGGTAAATTCAATGAGCTGACCGCTGCTGTCAAACAGGCTAAAGCTATGGTGGCAGCAGGGGCGGATATTATCGATGTAGGGGGTGAATCCACTCGCCCTGGACACACTCCGGTAGATGCCGAGGAAGAAATGGCCCGGGTCTTGCCGGTGATCAAGGCTTTGGTTGAGGAGATCGATGTGCCTATTTCTGTTGATACCTACAAAGCCCGGGTGGCAGAAGCGGCCATTCAGGCGGGAGCCTCTATTATCAATGATGTCTGGGGTTTGAGGGCTGATCGGGATATGGCCCGGGTAGTAGCGGAAACGGGAGTTCCCTACATCATGATGCACAACCAGCAGGGAACGGAATACCGGGATTTGATGGGGGATTTGCTTGCCTTTTTCCGTGAAGGCATTGATTGGCTAACGGCAGCAGGTGCCAATTTGGACTTATTGGCTCTGGATCCGGGCATTGGTTTCGGCAAAACCTATGAACACAACCTGGAAGTGCTGGCGCGACTGGAGGAATTGCGTACGCTCAATTATCCCATCTTATTGGGTACTTCCCGCAAGTCGGTTATCGGCAATACCCTGGGCTTGCCGGTCAATGAGCGGGTCGAAGGAACTGGAGCTACGGTGGCTCTGGGAGTTGCCATGGGCGCAGAGATAGTGCGGGTCCATGATGTGGAAGCAATGGTCCGGGTGGCCAGAATGACTGATGCTATTGTAAGAAGGTGCTGGTAATGGATCGGATTTTAATCAGGGATATAGAGTTCTATGGTTACCACGGCGTCCTGCCGGAGGAGAAAAGGCTGGGTCAGCGGTTTGCTGTAGATCTGGACCTCTACCTGGCTCTGGCTACGGCGGGCCAGGAGGATAATCTGGAGCGGACCGTTAATTATGCTGAAATTGTGGAAAAAGTAGTGACCCTGGGCCAGGCAAAATCATTTAATTTGATTGAGGCCCTGGCAGAGGCGATTGCAGCTGAGATGCTCCGCTATCCTGTAATTGAAAAAGTCCGGGTGCTGGTAAAAAAACCGCAGGCCCCTATTCCCCGGCCTTTTGGTCTGGTGGCAGTAGAAATTGAAAGGAGTCGGGGCTGATGAAAAAAGCCATTATTGCCCTGGGAGGGAACCAGGGCCCGGTGCGGGGAAATTTGCAGCGGGTGCTGATGACTCTGCCGGAATTAGGAATAGAGACTGTGATGGTTGGGGGGCTGTATCTAACTGAACCAGTTGGCTATACCGAACAGGACTGGTTTTATAACAGTGCGGCCCTGGTGCAAACGGAGTTGAGCCCGGAAGAATTGCTGGCCCGATTGTTGCAGCTGGAAACGGAGCTGGGGCGGGTACGGCAATTGCGCTGGGGGCCCCGAACCATTGACCTGGATTTGATCTGGTATGAAGGAGAAGAGCGCCAAACCGACTTTTTGCAGTTGCCCCATCCACGGGCAGCGGAAAGGGCTTTTGTAGTTTTGCCCATTGCCGATTTCTGGCCGGACTTTAGACTGGGAACCTGTACTGTGACGGAACTGGGAAAAGCACTGGTAAAAAGTCAAAAAATTAAAAAAATTACCAACTACCCCTGGTAATTTGCCAGAGATAATGTTACAATAAAATTCAGGACAGTATCTGCTCCGGCAGAGCTGTACCTTTAGTCTGGAAATGCATACAATCAACCGCTTGGAGCCGCTTCGGACCGAGACGGAAGGAGAAAGGCACTTCTGGCTTTTACGCCCTTTCGGCATCTGTCCGAGAGGGTGTTTTTGTCTTTTGGAGGTGGCAGAAATGTTTCTGACCATGGGGATTATTGGAACCGGTAAAGTGGGAACAGCTCTGGCTGTCTTGTTAAAAGAACGGAGCATTCCGGTGGGGGCTGTATGGAATCGCCGGCCCCAAAAGGCCCGGGAGGTAGCCGCTCTTAGCAACTCAATGCCGGTAATGGAAATGGAAGAGGTAGTCGATTATTCAGACTGGATTTGGTTGACAGTCATTGACCGGGCTTTGCCGGAAGTGGTAGAACGACTGGCCCGACACTCTTGCCGGGGGAAGATTTTTGCCCATACCAGTGGTGCGTTAAGCAGCGAGGTTCTAATGCCTTTGCGGGAAGCGGGGGCCAGGGTATTATCCTTCCATCCTTTGCAGACTATTGCAGACTGGCAACAGGCGCAGCAGAACCTGCCCGGGTCACTGGTGGCCCTGGAAGGGGATGAGGAGGCGGTTGAACAGGGGATGGAACTGGCACGGCAACTGGGACTTAACCCCTTTACCATCGTTAAAGAAGCCAAAGCCCTTTATCATGGGGCAGCAGTAGTCGCTTCCAATTATCTGGTTACCCTGGCCTACTGGGCAGGGAAATGGATGGAAGCTGCCGGCATCCCGGCGGCAGCGGCCAACCAGGGGTTGGTGGCACTGATGCAAGGGGCTTTGAATAATATCGGTACTTATGGTCCGATAGCGGCATTAACTGGTCCGATTGTTCGCGGTGATGGTCCGACGGTGTATCAACACTTGAAGGCAGCCAGGGAACAGGGTATACCGGAGATGGAACAGGATTTATACCGGCTGCTGGGTTTGTTGACATTAGAAATTGCCCGGGAGCGAGGATTAGCAGGGGAACAATTGATTGAGTTAAACGGGATTCTGAAAGGAGAGGTTGTATATGGCCCGCATAACCACTACTAAGCTGAAAAAAATGAAAGAGAGTGGCGAAAAAATAACCATGTTGACCTGTTATGACTATTCTACAGCCGTATTGCTGGATGAAGCAGGTGTGGATGTTTTGCTGGTAGGCGATTCCCTGGGTATGGTGATGCTGGGATATGACAGCACTTTGCCGGTTACCATGGCAGAAATGCTGCACCATACGAGAGCGGTGGCCCGGGGGGCCAAACAGGCAATGGTGGTAGGCGATATGCCTTTTATGTCTTACCAGGTTTCCTGTGAGGAGGCAGTGCGCAATGCTGGCCGCTTTTTGCAGGAAGCGGGAGCCCAGGCGGTCAAACTGGAAGGGGGTCGGGAGGTGGTGCCCCAGATCCGGGCGATTGTACAGGCCGGAATTCCCGTGATGGGTCACCTGGGGCTGACTCCCCAGCATGTCCATCGTCTGGGCGGTTATAGTGTACAGGGAAAAGAGGATGCGGCCCGGCAACAATTGCTGGAGGATGCTCGTTTGCTGGTGGAGGCCGGGGTGTTTGCCATTGTACTGGAGTGTGTACCGGTTGACGTGGCTCGTATGGTAACTGAGGCTGTGGATGTACCTACTATCGGTATCGGTGCCGGGCCCTATTGTGATGGGCAAGTGCTGGTAACCCAGGATATGCTGGGGCTGTACCGGGATTTAACTCCCAGGTTTGTACGGCGCTATGCCAGTCTACAGCAGCCAGTAAAAGAGGCGGTACAGGCTTATATACAGGAAGTAAAGGCTGGGGCTTTCCCGGGGCCGGCGGAATCTTTCGGCTGGCCGGAAAAGGAGCCACTAAAAGTTTATTAGAGGTGACGAGCATGGAGATTATCACTTCGGTAAGGGAAATGCAGGCACTGGCCCGGAAATGGCGCCAGGGAGGGAAAAGCATTGGCTTTGTCCCTACCATGGGTTATTTGCATGAAGGCCATTTGACCTTGATGCGCAAGGCCAGGACGGAAAATGAGATTACAGTGGCCAGCATTTTTGTCAATCCCCTGCAATTCGGGGTAGGGGAGGATTATGAAGAATACCCCCGGGATCTGGAGCGGGATGCTCCGCTGGCAGAGGCGGCTGGAGTGGATTATCTGTTTGTTCCTACCGTGCGGGAGATGTATCCTCGAGGTTATCAGACTTTTGTTGAGGTGACTGAGGTAACCCGGGGACTGTGTGGAGCTAGCCGGCCGGGGCATTTTCGAGGAGTCACTACTGTGGTTATGAAGCTGTTCAATATTGTTAAACCTGATCGGGCCTATTTTGGCTGGAAAGATGCCCAGCAGGTGCAGGTTATCAGGCGGATGGTGGAGGATTTGAATCTGGATGTAGAGATAATCCCGGTGCCCATTGTCCGGGAAGCTGATGGACTGGCTCTCAGTTCTCGCAATGTTTATCTCGAGCCCGAGGAAAGGAAGGCCGCTCTGGTATTGTCCCGGAGTCTTAAGCGGGCGGAAGAGCTGGTAGCTCAAGGGGAACGGCAACCAGAGGTTATCAAGGAACAGGTAAAGCAGATGATTGAAGCCGAACCGCTGGCGCAGATTGATTATGTGGAACTGGTAGCTTTGCCGGATTTGACCCCGCTGGAACAGTTACAGGGGCAAGCTTTGCTGGCTCTGGCAGTACGGATTGGTAAAACCCGTTTAATTGATAATACCGTTTTGGAGGTTGAAGGCTAGTGTTCAGAACCATGATGAAATCCAAAATTCACCGGGCGACCGTAACTGAAGCCAACCTGAATTATGTAGGAAGCATTACTATAGATGCAGCTTTAATGGAAGCGGCCGATATTCTGCCCAATGAAAAGGTGCAAGTGGTTAATAATAATAATGGCGCCCGTTTGGAAACCTATGTCATAGAGGGGCCGCGCTATTCCGGGGTTATTTGTTTAAATGGCGCTGCGGCGCGGATGGTTCAGCCTGGTGATAAAATTATCATTATTTCCTATATGCTGGTGGATGACCGGGAGGCCAGAGAATATCAGCCCAAAGTGGTGTTTGTGGATGATCAGAACCGGATTTTGGATACCGCCAATCTGGAACGGCATGGGGAAATTCGTTGAAATGGCGCAATATTCTTGCTATGATGAACATAGGACAAACTATGCTGTTTAAGGAGAGAAAGAAATGGAACAATATGAAGTTAGCCGATGGCAAGAAGAGATACGGCGTTTGAAAAAGGAACGGAATGCTGTTATTCTGGCTCATTACTATCAACGCCCTGAAGTCCAGGATGTGGCTGATTTTATCGGGGATTCCCTGCAATTAAGCCAGCAGGCAGCTGCTACTGATGCGGATGTGATTGTCTTTTGCGGTGTGCATTTTATGGCTGAAAGTGCAGCCATTCTGTCACCGGATAAAATTGTGCTTTTACCGGAGGAAAGGGCCGGCTGTCCCATGGCGGATATGGTTACTGCAGAAGCCTTACGGCAGAAGAAACAGGAGCATCCGGAGGCAGTAGTTGTTTGTTATGTCAATTCGGCTGCTGATGTCAAGGCGGAAAGCGATATCTGTTGCACTTCTTCCAATGCTGTCAAGGTAGTCAACAGCTTGCCGCCGGAGCAACCCATTTTGTTTATTCCCGATAAAAACCTGGGCAACTGGGTGGCCCGTCAAACTGGACGGAATAATATTATCCTCTGGGAAGGCTGGTGTAATACCCATGACCGGCTGACCAGAGAGGATATTCTGGCTGCTAAAGAGGCCCATCCCGAGGCCCTGGTACTGGTTCATCCGGAATGCCGTCCTGATGTGGTTGACCTGGCTGATGGTGTGTTCAGCACCGCCGGGATTATCAATTATGCCCGTAATAGTGAGGCCCGGGAGTTTATTATCGGGACGGAAAGCGGGATTTTGCACCAGTTACAAAAAACCTGCCCGGACAAACAGTTTTATCTGGCATCCAATACATTAATCTGTCCCAACATGAAATCGACGACTCTCCCCAAAGTCAAATATGCTTTGGAGGAAATGGAGCCGCGCATTACCGTGCTACCGGAAATCCGGGACAGGGCGTTAAATGCTCTGGAAAGAATGCTGGCCATCCGGTAGTTTAGGAGGAAAGAGGGTTGAGGGTTGATTATCTGGTAGATTTCCGTTTGGATGCTCTCCCGGTAGAAACTGCCGATTATATTGTAGTGGGCAGCGGTATTGCCGGGCTCTATACGGCGATTAAGGCAGCTGAACATGGCAAAGTCATCCTGTTGACCAAAAAAGGTTTAGGGGATACCAATACCGATCATGCCCAGGGAGGTATTGCCGCTGTTTTTGACCAGGAAGAGGATTCGCCGGAATTGCATAAAGCTGATACGCTGGCAGCAGGAGCAGGCCTGTGTGACCTGGAGGCAGTAGAAGTACTGGTGACTGAGGGGCCGGAACGGGTAAAAGAATTGATTGCTATGGGGGCGGATTTTGACCGCACTGAAGGAGGCCATATCTCTTTGACCCGGGAGGGGGCCCATAGTCGGCGTCGTATCCTTCATGCCCGGGGAGATGCCACCGGGGAAGAGATTCAGCGTACTCTAACCCGACAGGTGAAAAGGGAGCAGAAGATTGATCTCAGGGAAAATCATTTTGTGGTGGACCTGCTGGTCTGGGATGAACGCTGCAGAGGGGTTCTGGCCTATGATGAAGAGGATCAGCTCCGCTGTTTTCTGGGGAAATTTGTTGTCCTGGCCACTGGAGGCGGCGGCCGGCTCTATCGTAACACCACCAATCCCGAAGTAGCTACCGGAGATGGGTTTGCTATTGCCTATCGGGCCGGAGCAGCGGTGATGGATATGGAGTTTGTCCAGTTTCATCCTACGGCGCTGATGGTACCGGGGGCTGCTTTTTTCCTGATTTCCGAAGCGGTCAGGGGAGAAGGGGCATATTTGCGTAACCATAAAGGGGAACGATTCATGATCCATTACCATCCCCTGGCAGAACTGGCTCCCCGGGATGTAGTAGCCAGAGCAATTGTTCAGGAGTTGCTGAAATCAGGGGAAGATCATGTTTATCTGGACCTGCGCCATTTAACTCCGGATCGGGTCAGGCAGCGTTTCCCCAAAATTACCGCTACCTGCCGGCGATTTGGCCTTGACCTGGCGACGGACCTGATTCCAGTGGCACCAGCGGCTCATTATTTTATGGGCGGCATTAAAACCGATATCAATGGTGCTACCACGCTGCCGGGGCTATATGCCTGTGGGGAGACTGCCTGTGTTGGTGTTCATGGTGCCAATCGGCTGGCCAGCAATTCCCTGCTTGATGGCCTGGTTTTTGGAGGCAGAATAGTGGAGGCGACCAGGGGGCAGTTGGAGACAGTGGTATTGCCCCGGGATCTGCCTGAACTGGAATTGAGGAGATCGGAGCAGGTGCTATCCAGGCCGCTACCAGAAATGGTAGAGGAACTGCAGGAAATCATGTGGCAGCATGTTGGGCTGGTGCGGACGGCGGCAGGCTTGAAAGCGGCTCTGGCCCGGATTGAGGCAGGTAAAAAGGATTTAAGCGGACCTTTACAAGGGCGGGATGCCTGTCAAACTGCCAATATGTACTGGACGGCCGGGCTGGTGGCACAAGCGGCTCTGATACGTACTGAAAGCCGGGGTGGTCACTATCGCAGTGATTACCCATTTACCGATGATGCTCACTGGCTCAAGCGGGTGGTATTAAAATATGATGGAGGCCAGGAATGATGTTACAGCGTTTCTTGGTAGAGGATATTATTAAACGGGCCCTGCAAGAGGATTTGGCCTGGGGGGATGTAACTACCGAAGCTACTGTTGACCCGGATTTGTTAGGTACTGCCTATATTTATGCCAAGCAGGAAGGGGTAGTTGCGGGCTTACAGGTAGCAGCCTGGACCTTTCAGATGCTGGAGCCCCGGGTGCTAGTGGATTTCCTGTGCCGTGACGGGGAACTGGTGACTTACGGGCAACGGTTATTAAAAATAGAGGGACCTGTGCGGGCCATTCTTTCTGCTGAACGGGTAGCATTGAATTTATTGCAAAGGATGTCGGGTATAGCTACCCAGACCCGGCGACTGGTTGAAGCTCTGGCCGGATATAAAATTAAACTGGTGGATACCCGCAAAACGACTCCGGGCTTGCGAATTCTGGAAAAATACGCGGTCAGGGTAGGGGGTGGAGCCAACCACCGTTTTGGCCTGGCAGATTGTGTATTGATTAAGGATAACCATATTAAAGCCGCCGGAGGCATTAAGGCGGCAGTGAATAAAGCCAGGCAAAGAGTAGGTCATACCATGAAAATCGAGGT
This sequence comes from Carboxydocella sp. ULO1, assembly GCF_002049255.1. Taxonomy (NCBI): domain Bacteria; kingdom Bacillati; phylum Bacillota; class Clostridia; order Eubacteriales; family Clostridiales Family XVI. Incertae Sedis; genus Carboxydocella; species Carboxydocella sp. ULO1. Next base: position 31,893 of record NZ_BDLQ01000002.1, read on the forward strand.
AGAGGTGGAAAATCTAACCCAGGTGCAGGAGGCTTTGCAGGCTGGAGCAGATATAATCATGCTGGATAATATGAATATAAACACAATCACAGAGGCGGTGGCTCTGGCTAAAGGCAAAGCGATTCTGGAAGTTTCCGGGGGTATGGATCTGGAAAAAGCGCGACAGGCCGCCGAATTGGGGGTAGACCTGGTAAGTGTAGGCAGTCTTACCCATTCAGTGAAGGCGATGGATATCAGTCTGGATCTATTTACCAGCAAGATTTCCACCTTTACGGCCGGAGAGGAAGATTAACTGGCCATGAAAGAAAAAATCCTGGAAATGTTACTGGCTAGTCCGGGAAAGCCTATCTCAGGGGAGGAAATATCCCGTTTGCTTGGGATTTCCCGTGCAGCTATCTGGAAACATATTCAAGCCCTGCGGGCAGAGGGGTATGAAATTGAATCCCGAACCCGACAGGGCTATCGGCTTTTGCAACAGCCCGACCTTTTAACGGGGCAGAGTATCTGGCCTTATCTGATAGCGGATTTACGGGAACGCATTAAAATCTTTCATTTTCACCAGCTGGATTCTACTAACATTTATGCCCGTAAACTGGCTACGGCCGGGGCACCGGAAGGCACTGTAGTTATAGCTGAAAGCCAGTGGGCGGGCAAGGGGCGCAAAGGCCGCAGCTGGCAGTCAGCCTCAGGCAAGGGGATGTGGTTAACTCTCGTTTTACGGCCGCCTATCCTGCCTCGGCAAACTACATTATTACCTTTACTGACAGCGGTGGCAGTGGTGGAAGCGGTGGAAAAAACGGTGCCTGGAGCGGCATGCGGAATTAAATGGCCCAATGATGTGTTGGCGCAAAATCGGAAGCTGGCTGGTATATTAACAGAAATGAGCGCAGAACTTGATATGGTCAATTTCGTCCTGGTGGGTGTAGGGGTTAATCTTAACCAGGATGAGGAAGATTTTGCGCCTGATTTGCTTGGTACAGCTATTTCTCTGAAACAGCTGGCAGGCGATAAAGTCAATCGCGGCCAGTTTACTGCTGCTTTTATTAATGCCTTCTGGAAGCTATATGAGCGCTATTTACAGGAGGGGGCCCAGGCAGTACTGGGGCCCTGGCGTCAAAAGGCGCTGGTGCTGGGAAAAGAGGTTATCATTCATGAATATACCGGTGACTGGGCGGGTATGGCCCTGGATATTGATGAGGAAGGGGCTTTGCTGGTTCGTGATGAGCAGCAACAAATACGCCGGGTTTTAGCTGGAGATGTTACTTTACGGCTCGGGGAGGGGCAAAAAAATGATACTGGTTTTTGATGTGGGAAATACCAATATTGTTCTGGGGGTCTATGAAGAGGGAGAGCTGATTAGACATTGGCGGGTAACTACTGACCGGCACCGGACAGCAGATGAGTATGGAATGCTGATTTTTAATCTTTTTGCTCATAGCAACCTGAAACCACAGGATATAAAAGCCATTGTCATTTCCTCGGTTGTACCACCGGTAATGCCGGCACTAGAACGCATGTCCCGCCGCTATTTCAAAATTAATCCTCTCGTAGTGGGGCCGGGGGTAAAAACTGGAATGCCCATCAAATACGATAATCCGCGGGAAGTGGGGGCAGACCGCATTGTCAATGCTATTGCCGGTTATGACCTGTATGGCGGGCCCTTGATTATCGTTGATTTTGGTACAGCTACCACTTTTTGTGCCATTTCCCGCCAGGGTGAGTATCTTGGTGGAGCGATTGCGCCGGGAATTGGCATTTCGGCAGAAGCTCTGTTTTCCAGAGCGGCCAAGTTGCCACGGATTGAGTTAGCCAAGCCTAAAACAGTGATTTGTAAAAATACCGTGAGCAGTATGCAATCCGGGGTTATCTATGGTTTTGTCGGTCAGGTCGATGAAATAGTGCGCAGAATGAAGAAAGAACTAGGGGGAGAGGCTTTTGTAGTGGCAACCGGCGGTCTGGCGGGTATGATTGCCTCTGAAAGCAGCACTATCGACAAAGTGGATCCCTATTTGACTCTTACTGGTCTGTACTATATTTATCAACGCAACAAGGATCACTGGCAGTTTGAAATGGAGGAATAGTCAATGAAAATTGGTGGAGTCAGGCTGGCCAATCGGGTTTTTGCTGCGCCGATGGCTGGTGTGACGGACCGCTCTTTTCGCCAGCTGGCCCGTGAAATGGGCTGTGGTCTGGTTTATACGGAAATGATTTCTGATCTGGCTTTGCTGTATAGCAATAAAAAGACACTGGAAATGTTGGACATAGGTGATGAGCCCAAACCTATAGCGGTACAGATTTTTGGCTCCCGACCGGAAGAGATGGCCCGCGCAGCAGAGCTGGTAGAAGAGGCAGGAGCGACTATTATTGATATCAATATGGGGTGTCCGGCGCCAAAGATTGTCAGAAACAATGAAGGGGCCGCCCTCATGCGTGATCCTGAACTGGCGGGGCGGATTGTGGAGGCGGTTTGTTCGGCGGTAAAAGTGCCGGTTACTGTGAAGATGCGCAAAGGCTGGGACGAGAATTCAGTAAATGTCCTGGAGGTGGCCAAAATTGTGGAGGCTGCCGGTGCTAAAGCGGTAACCATCCATGGGCGTACCCGCAGCCAAATGTATAGTGGCCAGGCGGATTGGCGCATTATCGCAGCAGTTAAAACTGAATTGAAAATACCGGTAATAGGCAATGGGGATATCTGGACTCCCCAGGATGCGGCGCGTATGCTGGCTGAAACTGGTTGCGATGCTGTGATGATTGGCCGGGGCGCCCTGGGCAATCCCTGGATTTTTCGCCGTACAGTTCACTACCTGGCAACCGGTGAACTGTTGCCGGAGCCGACGGCTGCTGAAAAGGTACAAATGGCCAAAAGGCATCTGGATCTGTTACTGGCGGAAAAGGGAGAATATATTGCGGTTAGGGAAATGCGTAAACATGCAGCCTGGTATGTTAAAGGATTACGGGAAGCCACCCGTTTGCGAGAAGAAATCAATAAGGCAACTTCGGCCCAGGAAGTTAAAGATTGTTTAGACCAGTATCTTGCTCACCTGTCTAGGTGAGTATTTTTTTTCGCCAGGTAAGGAATAATTATGGGTAATCGGAATTTATTAGTGATAGGAGGTTAAGGACATGTTAAAAGTAGTGAGCATAAGCCTGGGTTCTTCCAGTCGCAATCATACTGTGGAGACGGAAATTGGCGGTAAAAAAATAATGTTAAGCCGTCTGGGTACAGATGGGGATTGGCTAAAAGCACGGCAATTGTTTTGTGAATTGGATGGCAAAGTGGATGCCTTTGGTCTGGGGGGAATGGATTTGTATGTTTATATTGCCGGTAAAAGATACACTTTCCGGCAGGCAGTCAGGTTGATCGAAGGGGTACATACGCCGGTTCTGGATGGAAGCGGGCTGAAAAACACCCTGGAGAAACATGTTATTAATCTATTACAGGAGGAAGGGATAGTTAAGTTCGTTGATAAAAAAATTTTGCTGGTTTCCGGGGCGGATCGTTTTGGTATGGCAGAAGCTTTGATACAGACTGGAGCCCAGGTGGTTTTCGGGGATTTATTATTTGGCCTGGGATTGCCTTTTCCTATGTATAATTACCAGACTTTCTGCCGCGTGGCCCAGATGGTTTTGCCGCTGATTACCCAAATGCCTTTTTCTTTGCTCTATCCAACTGGAGAAAAGCAGACTGTCAATACTCCTAAGTTTACCCGCTTCTTCGCAGAGGCGGATATCATAGCTGGAGATTTTCTGTTTATCAAACGCTATATGCCCGAAAAACTGGAGAGGAAAATTATTATAACCAATACGGTAACCGCTGCTGATATCAAGGAATTAGCAGATAGGGGAGTACATAAAGTTATTACTACCACACCTGAATTTCAAGGCCGTTCTTTTGGAACCAATGTGCTGGAAGCTATGCTGGTAGCCCTAAGCGGAGCGAAAACAGCTTTAACCGCTGAAGAGTATCTGGAAATAATCCAGCGTTTTGAAATCAGGCCGAGGGTGGTGGATCTAAGGGTAGCTTAAAAGTAAATGGAGGGATGGGGATTGTCGGGTTTTGCTTTTATACTTCACCCTCTGAAGGTGGGGGATTATTACCGCAAATTCCCCTGGGCACGTTTTTTACCGGAAAAATGGGCCGAGCGGGGTTTGGCTCATTTGCCCCCGCTGGTCCTGGGCAAAATCGAAGGTCTGCCAGTGGAGGGCTGGCTGATCAGTTGTCCCTTAACCACGACCATGCTTGTAAATCAATCCTATCCCAAGGTGCACCGGGTCTTACTCAAGTCAGGTCAGCTGGCGACAAAACTTGGGGCCAAAATAGTAGGCCTGGGAGCTTTTACTGCTGTGGTGGGCAATGGCGGGAGGGAGCTGGCCGAGGAATTGCCCATCGCTGTTACCACTGGCAACAGTTATACGGTGGCGACAGCTGTCGAGGGGCTGGAGACAGCAGCTAAATTGGTAGGGTATGATATCAGTAAGGAGGAAGTAGCTGTAATAGGCGCTACTGGCTCTATAGGGCGAGTATGTGCCTTTTTGTTAGCCAGAAAATTCCCCTACTTAAACCTGGTGGGAAGAGACCAGCGAAAACTGGAACGGGTGGCCCGGGATCTTTTGCGAGAAACGGGAGTAGCTGCGGCTATTACTACTGATGTGGCTAAAGCTTTAAGGCGATCGGCCCTGGTAATATCTGCGACCAGCAGCCGGGATGTTGTTATCCATCCTGCTCACCTAAGGCCAGGAGCGATTGTCTGTGATGTGGCCCGCCCCCGGGATGTGGCACGGGAGGTAAATGAGGCAAGGCCGGATGTACTGGTAATTGATGGCGGCCTGGTAGAGGGCCCCGCCGGTCTCGTTTCTACCTTTAACTTCGGTTTACCGGCAGGAACCTTTTATGCCTGCATGGCGGAGACGATGATTCTGGCACTGGAAGGACATTATCAAAATTATTCCCTTGGTAAAGAATTAACTATTGAACAGGTTGAGAAAATAGCGATGCTGGCTCAAAAACATGGATTCAGGCTAAGCAGGTTACGCAGTTTTGATCAACCGCTGGCCGAGGAGAAAATTAACAGAATAAAAACAATTGTGGCTGCCTATAATAATGGTCGCCTGCAGCCGTTGAATCCTGCGGAATTTCTTGACAATGCAGGTAGCTAATTTTATAATTAAAAATTAAGGTGTGTTGGTTCCTGGTTTAACCTGCACAAAAAAGGAGAGAGATATATGGAAAAAGAAGTTATTTTAACCCCAGAGGGATATCGGAAATTGGAAGAGGAACTGGAGGAACTGAAAACAGTCAAGCGTCGTGAAGTAGCTGAAAGGATTAAGCAGGCTATAGAATTTGGCGATATAAGTGAAAACTCCGAGTATGAAGATGCCAAAAATGCTCAGGCATTCATCGAAGGGCGGATCTTGACTCTAGAAAAGATGCTGCGCAATGCTCGCGTAATCAATGAAGGGGATATCCACACCGATGAAGTAAGCCTGGGTAGCAGGGTATTGCTTAAAGACCTGGAATTTGGCGATGAGGTAGAATATTCGATCGTAGGCACGGCGGAAGCAGACCCTGCTCAAAATAAGATTTCCAATGTTTCGCCGGTAGGTAAAGCGATTCTGGGAAGACGCAAAGGAGAAATTGTAGAAGTAGACGTCCCGGCAGGTAAGCTGAGATATCAAATTCTCGATATTCACTAGGCAGACAACCGGCTGTGTAGCCGGTATTTCCTTTTTCATTAGGAGGGACAAGCATGGAAACACAGGAACGGGAATTAAATGAGCTGCTACTGGTAAGAAGAGAAAAACTACAGGAATTGCGTAATAAAGGGATTGAGCCATTTGGTGGCAAATTTGAGCGTACCCACTTAAGCCAGGAAATTATCGATAACTTTGGTGAGTTAGAGGGACAAAAGGTTATCATTGCAGGGCGAATCATGGCCAAAAGAGGCCATGGCAAGGCATCATTTGCTCATCTTCAGGATGGGGCAGGTTTGATTCAAATTTACGTCAGAGTTAATGATGTTGGAGAAGAAAACTATGAACTCTTTGTTAAAGCTGATATAGGCGATATTATCGGAGTGGAAGGAACAGTATTCAAAACCCAGAGGGGTGAAATCACTGTTTCTGCTACAAAAGTGACTATGCTGGCCAAATCCCTGCGGCCTCTTCCGGAAAAGTGGCATGGTCTAAAGGATGTTGAATTGCGTTATCGCCAACGCTATGTAGATTTGATTGTGAACCCGGAAGTTAAGCAAACTTTTATTTTACGCAGCAGAATTATCCGGGCCATCCGCAACTTCCTGGACCAAAAGGGCTTCCTGGAAGTGGAAACACCCATGATGCAGCCCATTGCAGGGGGAGCAGCTGCCCGCCCCTTCATTACCCATCATAATGCCCTTGACATGACGTTATATTTGCGGATAGCACCAGAACTGTATTTAAAAAGGTTACTGGTTGGCGGCTTTGAGAAAGTATATGAAATAAACCGTAACTTTAGAAACGAAGGCATTTCTACAAAACATAATCCGGAGTTCACTATGCTTGAGTTATACCAGGCCTATGCTGATTACAATGATATGATGAGGTTGACGGAGGAGCTGATTTCTACTGTCGCTCAAGAGGTTCTTGGTACGACTCGAATTGTTTATCAAGGGACTGAAATAGACCTAGCGCCCCCCTGGCGAAGAGTCCCTATGCTGGAGGCAATTAAAGAGCACACTGGTATTGACTTTACAAGAATTAATACCGATGAAGAAGCACTGCAAGCTGCTAAATCGGTAGGCGTAGAGCTAGATAAACAGGCTACGCGCGGAGATGTTATTAATGAGGTATTTGAAGCAAAAGTTGAACCTCATTTAATTCAACCTACATTTATTATCGGGCATCCGGTTGAAATTTCCCCTCTGGCTAAGCGTAATGCGGAAGATCCGCGCTACACTGACCGGTTTGAGTTATTTATTTTCGCCCGCGAAATGGCCAATGCTTTTTCTGAATTAAATGACCCTATTGATCAAAAAGAGCGCTTTTTGAAACAAGTTGAAAAGCGTAGCGCCGGCGACGATGAGGCTCATATGATGGATGAGGATTACATAAATGCACTGGAATATGGAATGCCGCCTGCTGGTGGACTGGGTATCGGTATCGACCGGCTGGTGATGCTATTAACCGACTCGCCATCAATACGGGATGTTATCTTATTTCCTCATATGCGTCCAAGGGATTAAAGAGCAGCGAAAGCTGCTCGTTTTTTATGAAAGAAAGAGTATGGATGAAGAGTTTTAAAAAAACAGCAGATTATGAAAACTGCACAGTATTGCGACCAAGGTCAGATGATGATATATTATGTCTTGTCGCGGCGCTGAGGAAGCGCGATTGACAGACAGGAAGAGTAATGTTAGAATAATTTTCGCAAACCGCAGCAAAAAGTGTTGACAAAGACATAAAGCTGTGGTATGATAACAGACGTCGCTGATACGAGGTTCGAAGTTCGAGGTACGAAGTTCGAACAGGAAAGCAACAATACTGAGGTTGATTAGAGGCGAGCAGATGACGCAGTAATGCGAAGCCTATAATCAACCGAGCTAAATGAGGTTTTTTAGAAGCGAGTATGACAAGGCGCCAGCAAGGAGAGGCCGCAGGCGTACTGGAGGTACGTCGAGGACCTCGACGCAGACGGGAACGCAGTCAGACGAAGCTTATAAAAAACCGAACAGATCCTTGAAAACTGAACAGGATGTTCTACACCGTAAAACGGACTCGTCAGTTTCACGAGTAACTAAATTTCGGATAAAAACTTTTCGAGATATATTCGGAGAGTTTGATCCTGGCTCAGGATGAACGCTGGCGGCGTGCCTAACACATGCAAGTCGAGCGGAGCCATGAGGGAGCTTGCTCCTGAGTGGCTTAGCGGCGGACGGGTGAGTAACGCGTGAGCAACCTGCCCTTCAGACAGGGATAACACCGCGAAAGTGGTGCTAATACCTGGTACACTCTTTGCATCGCATGAAGCA
>NZ_BDLQ01000003.1:0-17782 GCF_002049255.1 Carboxydocella sp. ULO1
AGCCAGGCTGAGCTTCTTCCTGGCCCGGCCCAGTTTCTCTTCTGTTTCTTCATTTTCTAACTTCAGCAGTTCTGTTTGGGAGTCCAGCAGGGCCTGTGCTTTAAGTCTGGCATCATCCGCATAGCGGGAGTTCAGCCCAAAAAGTTCTTGTCCTGACTTCTTGATTTCACGGCGGGAAGCACCTTCCAGGAGCCGGTTAAAGGCCCACCGCATACAGGCACAGAAGAAACGCATCTCCGTAGTCAGCGGGTCTTCTTCGCCCCGGCTCCACTTCGAAGACCGGTGAGTCGGGTAAATCTCCGGAAAAAACTCCCCGCACACAGTTATGCTAAATTTGTTCTTCTCGTGTTTCTCTGGCATTCCTGATCAGCTCCCCGAAACCCTGCCGGACTTTGCTGCTTCTCCAATGGATAATAGTTCAATACTTTTAATGTAGCAAAACAGTTAAATACAATCAATTATAGTCTAGTTTTCTGAAGCTGCTGCATACCTCCTTTGCCCAGATAGCTAGCCCGAACCCGGGCCGCCTGACCACAGGTCATAGCCCCTTCCGGACAAGGCCCCCTTAAACAACCAGGCCCAGCCTGGGCAAATAAGACCGGGGCTACCTCTTTGACCAGAGCCAGCATGCGCTCTGCCAAAGCACGGATCTCCCACTGGGCCCGATTGCAACAACGCAAACTAAAGAAATGCAATAATTCCCGCGCATTCATGGTCACCACAAACTTGGTCTCTGCCGCATTGGGCAGGACAAAGCGGGCATCCTCATTGCTGGCTTCCTTGTTACCTCCCAGCCTTTCCTGCCAGTATCTGTACCACTGGTTGATCTGGGCCATCTGCCGCTCAAATTCCGCTACTGCCTCCGGCCCCAGTTCCTGAATGCGAGGAGGAATAATGTAGCAAAAATCCGCCTCTCCCACATAACGCTGGGATTTAACAGAAAAGCTGGCAATACGATGTCGGGTAATCTGAGCCAGTAGCGCCCGGGATACTCCTTCTACTCCAAAGGTGAACACTGCATGCTCAATCGGAGATAAATGTTCAAGCTCCATAAGTTTTTGCAGAAAAGGCTGCTGATCCCTTTCTGCAATCCCCTGGGCCAGTTCAGTCATATCCGCAGCCGAATAACATAACTTAGCCGCCAGAGCAATAATTTCTTCCGGTACAGGGGTGTAACGCAACAGATAAACTTTCATTTCCGCTTGCGGCATTTTATAAATCCTCCTCAGCCAGGCGTACGATCTCACGGAAAAGCTCCTCTATCCGTTCTTCTTCACCTTTTAGATGTAAATAGCCAAACAAACACTCCAGAGCTGTAGCATGACGATAAGCCACCACATCCACATGGCGGGGTGGCTGAGAACTGGTATTCCGACCACGCCGGACAATAGCTTTTTCCTCCTCGGTCAAGAGAGGGTCCAGCCCGCGCAAAAAGCGGGACTGGGCTTCCGCTTTCACAAAATCTACCGCTGCTTTATGCAGCCAATTCACCTTAGCCAGGCCCTTTTCTTTTACCAGATACCGTCGTACCAGTAATTCGTAAACAGCATCCCCAAGATAGGCTAAAACCAGTGATGATGGCAGCTCCATACTCATTTCCTCTTCCAGCGCGGACCGTTGGGAGTATCTTCAACAATAATCCCCAGATCCCCTAGTTTGTTGCGAATAGCATCCGCGGTAGTCCAGTCTTTGCGGGCCCGGGCCTCCTGACGCAATAACAACAGGAAGTCTACCAGCTCCTTCAAGAGACCGGCATCCGCCTCAGCTTTTTCCCCTGCCTTCAATTCCAGTCCCAGTACCTGGGCCAGTTCAGCCAGCACCCCGGTAAGGCCGGCGATTTTCTCCTTTTCTTCCCCGGCCGCAACCCCGGCATTGATCTGCCGGGCCAGTTCAAAGAGCACACTCAAAGCCAGAGCGGTATTAAAATCATCATCCATTGCCTGGATAAATTCTTCCCTGGCCGCAGCAGCTTCCTCAGACATTATCCCATTCACACCATTACTGTATTCCTGCCCATTAGCCAGGGCATTGCTCAAGCGCTCCAGGCCCTTTTTCGCTTCTTCCAGTTTTTCCGGACTGTAATCCAACGGGTTGCGGTAGTGGCTGGAAAGCATGAAGAAACGGACGACCTGGCCGGAAAAATGCTGTAATATCTCCCGGACAGTAAAGAAATTGCCCAGAGATTTGGACATTTTTTCTTCCTTTACAGTAATAAAACCATTATGCATCCAGTAACGAGCAAAAGGCTCTCCCAGATAAGCCTCGGACTGAGCAATCTCATTTTCATGATGGGGGAAGATCAGGTCAAAACCACCGCCATGAATATCGAACTCTGCTCCCAGATATTTCAAGGACATCACCGAGCATTCAATATGCCAGCCCGGCCTTCCCTCACCCCAGGGACTGGGCCAGGAAGGTTCTCCCGGTTTGGCTTTTTTCCAGAGAGCAAAATCCATGGGGTGGCGCTTGCGCTCATCCACCTCTACCCTGGCCCCTGCCTGCATATCCTCCAGGCTGCGGCCGGAAAGTTTACCATAGGAGGCAAACTTTTCAACAGCATAATATACATCCCCATCTACCTCATAGGCAAAGCCTTTTTCAATCAACCCGGCAATCATTTCAATGATTTCCGGAATGTGCTCCGTTACTTTGGGATGATGGGTAGCAGGCTTGACTCCTAGTGCCTGGGCATCTTTAAAAAATTCATTGATATAACGAGCAGAAAGCTGCAGGGCATCCTCCCCTGTTTCCTGGGCCCTTTTAATGATTTTGTCATCGATATCAGTAAAGTTCTGTACAAATATTACTTCATAGCCCCGATATTCCAGATAGCGACGCACCGCATCAAAGACTATCAAAGGCCGGGCATTACCCAGATGGATAAAATTATAAGTGGTAGGTCCGCAAACATACATACGTACCTTCCCCGGTGACCGGGGTTGAAAATCCTCTTTCTGTCTGGTCATGGTATTATAGATTTTGATGGTCACGACCTTGTTCTCTCCCTTCCAGCTGCGCAATCCTGTTTTCCAGCATCTCAATCTTGCGCTGCAAGCATTGCAACATTTCCGCTACCGGGTCAGGAATCTGGTCATGGAGCAAGTCATCCACCCGTTGTCCTTCCCGGATTACTACCCGTCCTGGGACCCCGACTACTGTACAGTTAGGCGGTACAGGTTTCACTACTACTGCTCCTGCCCCGATTTTGGAATTATCACCGACAGTAAAGGAACCCAGCACTTTGGCCCCAGCGCTGATTACCACATTATTGCCAATGGTGGGGTGACGCTTGCCTTTTTCCTTACCGGTGCCACCCAAGGTTACCCCTTGATATATGGTAACATTATCGCCTATTTCCGCTGTCTCACCAATCACTACCCCCATACCATGGTCGATAAACAATCCCTGGCCGATTTTGGCCCCTGGATGGATCTCAATCCCGGTAAGAAAACGGGAAAGCTGGGAGATAAAGCGGGCCAGTACCACCCAGTTTTTCTTATACAGCCAGTGGGCAACCCGGTGAAACTGAATGGCATGGAATCCGGGATAACAGAGGATAACCTCCCACACAGATTTTGCTGCCGGATCCCGTTCGAATACTGCTTCAATGTCGCGCTTCAACTGTTGAAAGAACACAGCCTATCCCCCCTCACAAACATTATAAAAACCTTCGTCTCCTATCCAGAGACGAAGGTTTCCCTCCGCGGTTCCACTCTGGTTGGCAAGGAAAAACCCTCGCCCACCTCTTTCGGTCAGCTAACGGTGACCAGCCGGAAAGCTCCAAGGCGCACTTCAACAGGAGGAATTCAGGATGCTTCCAGCCTTGACATCCCTCTCTGGCGAATCCCTTTCCTGCCTACTCTTCCTCTTCATCGCTCATTTTTTAGTTGATACAAATAATTATAAAAGTCTGCCTAGCCAACGTCAACCCTTAAACTATCCAGTCGCTTTTTCACTCCACTATAGCCCAGAATAGCCAGCAGGAAATATAGTTCCGGGCCATGGGCCTGACCAGTAAGCGCGATCCGAATCGGCATGTAAACCTGTTTGCCGCCTAGTTTCAGCTCTTTGGTCAAGGTTTTCAGTACCCCTTTGGCCTCTTCCGGAGTAGGAGCCGGGTTTTCTTCCAGCTTATGCAGCAATGCTGCCAGTACCGCCGGAACCTGTTCCTGTTTCAGGACCTCCCTGGCTGCCTCATCTTCAAACTTTACTTCATCCTGGTAAAATACCTGTACTGCCTCTACCACTTCGGCCAGACAATTGATGCGCTCCTGTACGGCCTGTATGAGCCAGAGATATTTTTCCCCTTCCGGTGGATTTAACCCGGCTTCGACCAGGAAAGGTCGTGCCAGCTCAGCAATCCGTTCCGGGGCGCTGTGGCGGATATAATAGCCATTGAGATAATTTAACTTGTCCATATCAAAGACCGCCGGGCTTTTGGCCACTCGATCCAGCGAAAACTCCTGAATAAGCTCTTCCAGGGAGAAAATTTCATTCTCACCCTGGGGAGCCCAGCCCAATAAAACCAGGAAATTGACCAGAGCTTCCGGTAAATAGCCCATTTTCTTATATTGCTCAACTGCCGTCGAACCATGGCGTTTGGACATTTTGGTCCGGTCCTTGCCCAGAATCAGGGAAACATGGGCAAACTGAGGGGACTTAAGCCCCAGGGCCTGATAAAGCAGAATCTGACGGGGTGTATTGGAAAGATGTTCTTCCCCCCGAATGACATGGGTAATCTCCATGGTAGAGTCATCAATTACCACCGCAAAATTATAGGTGGGAATGCCATCGGATTTAACGATAACAAAATCGCCAATTCCATCGGTTTCAAATACCACCTGGCCCCGAACCAGATCATCGATGACCACCTTTTCCCCTCCCGGAACCCGGAAGCGGATCACAGGCTTGACACCCTCAGCCTCTTTGGCCGCCCGCTCTACCGGAGTCAGGTGACGGCATTTACCCAGATAACGGGGCAACTCCCCTTTAGCCAGCAGCTGTTCCCGTTCGGCTTCCAGCTCCTCTTCCGAGCAATAGCAATAGTAGGCCTGCCCCTGGGCCAGAAGCTTTTCCGCTGCTTCCCGATACAAATCCAATCTCTCTGTTTGCCGGTACGGACCATGGGGACCACCTACCTCAATCCCCTCATCCCAGTTTAATCCTAACCAGCGTAAGGAGGCAAGGATATTTTGTTCTGATTCCCGGCTAGACCGCTCCAGGTCTGTATCTTCAATCCGAACAATAAACTGGCCCCCGGTTTTTCTGGCCATCAGCCAGTTAAACAAAGCAGAACGGGCGCCGCCAATATGTAAAGGCCCCGTAGGACTGGGGGCAAATCTTACCCGCATCGGTGTGGTCATGTGCAGTTACCTCCTCATTTCTGCCTGATTCGCTTTATTATACCATTCTTTTTGCGACTGTGACAACGGCATAAGCCGCAATCCCTTCCCCCGTTCCAGTAAAGCCCAGCCCTTCAGTAGTGGTGGCCTTGATATTCACCTGCTCTGCCTCTATTCCCAGGATAGTAGCAACCTTTTCCCGCATAGCCGGGATATAAGGGGCCATTTTAGGCTTCTGAGCAACAATGGTTCCATCCACATTGTTGACCTGGTAGCCTCTTTCCTCAACAATTTCCCTCACTCTGGCCAGCAGGCGACCACTATCAGCCCCCCTCCACTTAACATCACTATCAGGAAAGTGTTTGCCGATATCCCCTGCCGCTACTGCCCCCAGCAGAGCATCCATAATAGCGTGTAACAGGACGTCCGCATCAGAGTGGCCCAGCAACCCTTTCTCATAGGGTATCTTTATTCCGCCAATAATCAGTTCCCTATCTACCACCAGCCGGTGAACATCATAACCCATACCTACCCTGAACAAACTACATACCTCCCCTTGCCTGCAATAAAGCCTCGGCTAGAATTAAGTCTTCCGGAGTGGTAATTTTCAGATTGGCATAGTCCCCTTGCAGCATTCGCACCGGATAGCCTGCTCGTTCCACTAAAGCAGCATCATCGGTCCCCAGAAAACCTTCTTGCCAGGCCTGTTGATAAGCAGCCAGTAACCAGTCCCGGCGAAAAACCTGGGGAGTCTGTACTGCCCACAGCCTTTTCCGTTCTGGAGTTCCGATAATTAGGCCCTGTTCATCCACTGTTTTGATCGTATCTTTTACCGGCACGCCTACAACTACCGCTCCTGTCTCCTGTGCCATCTGCAGGGCTGAGCGGACAATCTCCGGGGTGATCAACGGCCTGGCTCCATCATGGACAGCTACCAGGGCAAGCTCTGGAGGAACTTGTTGCAGGCCATTCCAGACAGAATGCTGCCTTTCCTCCCCGCCACTGACAATCAGCCAGCGTTCGCGCTCCTTCCGAATGAGAGGAGATAATACCCTCGCAATTTCCTCTTCCTCTCCCGGTCGGGCAACTACAATCATTTGCTCTAGTTCCAGCACCTGAGCCAGAGCTGTACAAGTATGCAATAAAAGGGGCAACCCGCCCAAGCTAAGAAACTGCTTGTTCAGCTGGTTGCCCATTCTTTTGCCCTGGCCCGCGGCTGGAATAATCGCCGCAGCTTTAACCAATGGCATTCACCTCGTTGAGCTTGGTTCGATTAGCATCATCTTCTTTTATCTCCAGTTTGGGACGGGCAAAAATCATTCTCCCCGCTGCTGTCTGCAAGACACTGGTTACTACTACAATAACGTTTTGCCCAATGTGGCGTTTCCCACCATCGACAACAATCATAGTCCCATCTTCCAGATAACCTACGCCCTGCCCGGTTTCTTTGCCATCCTTAACAATTTGCACATTCATTTCCTCTCCAGGCAAGACCATAGGCTTAACCGCATTGGCCAGTTCATTGATATTTAAAACCAGAACTCCCTGCAATTCAGCCACTTTGTTGAGATTAAAGTCATTGGTAATGATTTTGCCATTAAGCTGCTGGGCCAGACGGACCAGCTTGGAATCCACTTCCGCAATATCATCAAAATCCTTTTCAACGACTTCTACTTTAACCTTCAGATCCTTCCGGATCTTGTTCAATATATCCAGCCCTCGCCTGCCCCGATTGCGTTTTAACACATCAGAGGAATCAGCGATATGGCGCAATTCTTCCAGAACAAAGCCAGGAACTACCACTGGCCCTTCCAGAAAACCGGTTTCTATAATATCGGCAATGCGGCCGTCGATAATTACACTGGTGTCCAGGATTTTAGGAATAGCTCCTTCTGAAACCACCTGGCTCTGGCTTTCTTTTTTCTTTCTACCCAGACTGATAATCATGGTAAACAATTCGTCTTTCTTTTTTGCCCCAATATTCATACCCAGATAACCCAGAAGAGTGGCTCCTATTATCTTCACCACTGTTGCCAGAGGCTGAAACCAGGAAAAGGCCGAACCCAGCAATATACCAATAAGTAAGCCAATAATAAGTCCTAGAGCGCCGCCGAAAATTTCAGATAAAGGTATTTTTTGCAAGCGCTGCTCCAGCCAGGTTGTCGTCCTCACCACCCAGTTAGCCAGCCAGGGTGCCAGAAAGATGCCTATCAGAAGGCCCAACAACATGCCAATGATTACCGACATTAGAGGCCCGGATAAAAACTGTACCGGCTCCAGCCGGTCCAGGGGCAAATACTGCCCGCTTAAGCCGCCGATTCCGATAAAAATCAGCATCCAGACAGCCCGCAGTATCTTCATCATCATAATATCACCTCCTTCGCTGACTATTTTACCCCGGGCCCCGGTATTATTATACAGTTTTTACCTTTATCAGGCAAAAACTTCTTCCAAGCGTTCTGTTATTTTTTCCTTTTCTTCCTCCCAGACCAGGGCTAATTCGCTTAACAGAATTTGTCGAGCGGTATCCAGCATTTTGCGTTCCCCTGTAGATAGCCCCCGTTGCCGGTCCCGCCAGCCCAGGCTGCGCACTACTTCTGCTACTGCCCTGGCATCCCCGCTTTTGATTTTTTCCATGTTCTGCCGGTAGCGTAAATTCCAGTTCCCTATCGGTTCTCTTTCCTCTTCCTGTAATAAATCCATGATTTCAGCAGCTGTTTGCCGGGAGACTACTTCTCTGAGTCCTAAGGCCCGGCCCTTTTCTACCGGAACCATTACCCGCATATTGCCTACCGGTACATGCATTACATAATAGCTGATTTTTTTGCCACCAATTTCTTTTTCTTCGATGGACTCAATGATGCCTGCTCCATGCATGGGGTATACCACCTTATCTCCTACTTTAAACATCTTTCCTTCCCCCTTCAAACAGGCCTATTGCTAATTATTATAACACGGATTTTATAGGGCGTCAAAAAATGTGATTATATCATAGCCATTTTTCTCTTGTCAATAACCAGGCTCTTCCTTCTGTCAGATTGACAAGACAAGCCTCTCCCCGTTATAATAACCGTAGAAAGCCAGCCACCGGTGGCTGTTTTGAAAGGGGATTGCAGAATGAAGGACTTGCTATGTGATGAGTTCCAGGAAACTGTCGGCGAATTGCTAATCCGCCACCAGAGCATTCTGGATGTCATCACCAAATACCAGGAGAGTTGTGCCCGCACCAATCGGGCTGTTGTCAAAGCAGTCACCAACTGCGGCTGTCTCAAAGTAGAAGCAGAAAAGCACCCTCTCCCGCCTGATGCATCCCTGGAAGATTTGCGCAAGCTGCGGGATTCCCATTTGCGCGGCAAAATCTGTGATCAGTGCCGGGAAATTGTAGAAGATGAAATTGGTCGTTCCCTTTTCTATCTTGCTGCTCTCTGTAATATACTGGACATAAACCTGTATGATTGCTTTATCAAAGAACATAAAAAGCTCAATACCCTTAGTATTTTTAATATGCGCTAATAAACAAAGAGGAGGGGAATTTCCCCTCCTCCTTGCATTATGTTAAAAGGCGACCTGCTCCCTGTAACGTTTTAACCCTTCCTGAATGGTACGTGCCCGCACCTCGCCAATCCCTTCTACTTCATCCAGTTCTTCAATGCTTGCTTTCAAAATCGCCGGTAAATGCCCAAACGTTGCCACCAGATTTTCTATCACCGGCCAGGGTAAGCGGGGTACCTTATCAAGGATACGATAACCCCTGGCAGTAACCGGTTGCTCCAGAGCCGCCACCGTGCCAGGATAACCCAGGGCCCGGGTCAACAAAGCCAAATCCAGCAGGTCTTCTGACGCCCAGTTGCGAATTGTATGCAGCACTTCCTCCGGAGTTTTGTCCGGAGTATTTAGATAATCCCTGACTATTAACAATCCTTCATTTTCAATATCCGCCACCAGTTCCTCCAGCTGCATCTTAACCAGACGCCCTTCAGTACCCAGCTCACTTATGTACCGTTCAATTTCCGCCACTACCCGCAGTACCATTTCCGTCCTCTGCAGAGCTTTGACCACATCATGCAGAGTCACCATATCCTTGAATTCCAGCTCACTCAAGCTGTTTAAAGCTCTTTGCAAAACATCCTTATATTTCTCCAGCGTCTGCAGGGCCTGATTGGCTTTGGCCAGAATCACGCTAATATCCCGTAGAACATATTTAAGGTTACCTTTATAAATAGTTATTACACTACGACGCTGGGAAATGGAAATTACCATTTCTCCCGTCTGCCGGGCTACCCTTTCTGCCGTCCGGTGTCTAATCCCGGTTTCATTGGAGGGAATAGCTGAATCCGGCACCAGCTGGGTATTGGCCGCTAGAATTCGCCGGGCATCAGAGCTGAGGATAATAGCCCCATCCATTTTGGCCAGTTCGTAAAGACTGGCTGGACTGAATTCAGAGTTGATTTCAAAACCACCCTCTACGATTTCCATCACTTTAGGCGAATCGCCCACGACAATCAAAGCGCCCGTTTTAGCCCGCAGAATATTTTCCAGCCCTTCGCGCAACGGCGTGCCCGGAGCCACTATTTTCAGTGCCTGTACCAGTTCGCGGTCCACCCGCTCCTCTTTCATCTGCCCATTCCCCCTAAAGACCAGTCTAATGCTTCTGCTACCGTCCCTACTTCTATTATTTCCAACTCGGCCGGGCCTTCCAGTTTTTGCCCCGAAGGCACCACTGCCCGTTTAAATCCGATCCTGGCGGCTTCCTGCAAGCGTTTTTCCATCTGGTTTACCCGCCGCACCTCACCTGTCAAGCCCACTTCCCCGATAATTACCATCTCGGGGTCTACCGACCGCTCTCGCCAGCTGGAGGCCAGCGCTATCGCTACCCCCAGATCCACCGCCGGTTCCGTCAGCTTCAAACCACCAGCCACATTAACAAAGGCATCCATGTGGCTCAACTGCATGCCCAGGCGCTTTTCCAGCACCGCCAGCAGCAACGCCACCCGCTGATAATCCAGCCCCGAGGTCATGCGGCGAGGGTTGGCCAGATTGCCTGGCGATATCAGAGCCTGGATTTCCACCAGAATAGGACGGCTGCCCTCCATAGCCACCACTACCACAGAACCCGGTTCGCCAACAGGGCGCTGGGCCAGCAATAGCCCCGAGGGGTTACTGACATCAATCAGTCCACTGCCGGTCATTTCGAACAGGCCCAGCTCATTGGTGGAGCCAAAGCGGTTTTTCACTGCCCGCAACAGGCGGTAATTCTGGTGACGTTCTCCCTCAAAATACAGGACAGTATCCACCATATGCTCAAGTACCCGCGGTCCCGCCAGAGCTCCTTCTTTTGTGACATGACCTACAATCAGAGTGGCAATCTCCCTGCCCTTGGCCAGATCCAGCAAGAGTCCGGTACAATGCCGCACCTGACTGACACTGCCCGGAGCGGAGGTAATTTCCCGGCTGTGCACGGTCTGGATGGAATCGATAATCACCGCCTGCCAATCCTGGCCGGCATCTACTGCCGTCAGGATATCCTCCAGGCAGTTTTCCGCCGCTGCCAGCACCTGCGGCCCCTCCACTCCCAGCCGTTCCGCCCGCATCCGCAACTGGCTCAGCGACTCTTCCGCAGAAATATACAACACCGGGCCCTTTTGGGCCAGATATCCAGCTGCCTGCAGAAGCAAAGTGGATTTACCGATACCGGGGTCACCTCCTACCAGCACCAGGGAACCCCGCACCAGTCCACCTCCTAACACCCGGTCCAGCTCAGCCAGACCGGTAGCAGCCCGTTCCTGCTTCTCTGTTTTGATCTGGGGCAGCGGCACCGGAATGATCTTTTTTCCACTTGTTGCTGTTCTGGTTTCCTGACGCACTTCCTCCACCAGGCTATTCCACTCACCGCAACCAGGACAGCGTCCCAGCCAGCGCAGTTCCACCTGACCGCAATTCTGGCAAACATACCGCGTTTTTTCCCGTTTCAAGGCCCGGCCTCCCTGTTTCCTGATACCATAATATTATACCATTGTTTTACTCTTGCTAACAAGAAGGATGAGCGGTAAAAATTGTCTCTGGTTTTGTCAAATTGAAACGGGATTGGTTAAATTCATATGGTAAATATTAGTTGATTTTTCTTTTTTAGTAAGTTATAATTGGTTTAGAGTGCCCTAATCAATATCTGTGTTCCTGCTTTCATTGCTCCTTTCGTAACTCCTATACCTTCCACAAGCCGTTCCAACGACAGGCCACGCTTCTTTATAAATAATTTTAAGCTTAATTTTTATTTTGACTGTAATACTTGTAACATGTTTTGCGATTACCAATGCAGAGATAAATAAGCCAAAATTTAATCCAATTAATGCTTATCAAGATGTAAAGCAAAAGAAAATATTTTAGTTACAATTACTTTTATTAAACCTTTGAATGAAAATCAACTGGTTAACCTGGTAAACGTTTATCAATTAAAGGTAAATCACATAATTGCAAGAGCTATTGAAGAAGATACCGGGCTAAGAGCAACCATTTCGTTAGAACCCACTAAGGATGAAATTATAGATAAGCAGTTTTTAAAAGAAATGATTCTCAGTCATAAAGTAGTATTTAAAAGGATTTATCGGAATGGTTGCTTATGTACCAAATAAGAATTTAAAAGAATTAGCAGCAAATAAATTAGTGTTTCTAGCTGATCCCTCAGCTGATGAACATTTAATTGCAAATCCAAAAAAAGATTTTATGCCAGGACTATTTTGGAAATTGGATTACATTTTAAAGAAACTATTAATATAGCCTGGCAACAGTTACAGCCGGTGGAACTATAAGGAGATGTGAACGATGAAGGCTAAACCATTATTATTTATTGGGTTGCTGAGCTTACTAATAGTATCAGGTATTATTAGTTCTGAGGATTCAAAAAAACCTATGATTATGTCTTATGCTAGCTGGGTTAAATATTATCCTGATATAAAATCCCTGGTAGAAGATGCCGATGTAATTGTCGAAGGAGAGGCTGAATCAATAAAATCCTACCCGCGTTTTGATGAGCTAGATATTGCTACAGATGTCTATTTCAATGTCTCAAAGTGGTATAAAGGTTCAGAGCCTAAATCAAGAAATAAGATAATCATTGAACAGGACGGGGGTGTATATAATGGTGTTACCAGAAAACTGGACAAAGTTGAAATAATGGAACCTGGCAAAAAATATCTACTCTTTTTGCATTACTCTCCGGAAGAAGATAAGTATGCTGTCTTAACTGGTTGGCAAGGTCAATTTAAACTTGGCTTTTTTAAGGCAGAAAATCCAGAACCAGCCCGCTCCATGGATAAAGATAAACTATATGAAGAAATAGCAAGACACAGCCGGCGGTAAATAACCGCCGGCTGTAACTCTTTAAGCCTTTTTTCTGAAGGTCAGCTTGCCGTCTTCCGCATCTACGATAACGGTATCCCCTAAGGCAAAGGTCCCTTTCAGCAGTTCTTCTGACAACTGGTCTTCCACCATACGCTGGATAGCCCGGCGCAAGGGCCTTGCCCCAAAGGCAGGATCATAGCCCTTCTTCACCAGCACTTCTTTGGCTGCCGGTGTCACTTCAACCTGTACGCCGAAGTCCTGCAAGCGCTTGTTCAAGGCAGCCAGCATCAAATCTACGATTTGCTGGATATGTTCTTCCTCCAGCGGGTGGAAAACGATAATTTCATCAATTCGGTTCAGGAACTCCGGCCGGAAAGTGTGCTTCAACTGGTCCATCAGCTTATCCTTCATTTTCTCATAAGCATCTCGCTTATCTTCAGCTTCTCCGGCTTTAAAGCCCAGGGAGGCTTCCTTCTTGATCAGGTTGGCTCCCACATTGGAGGTCATGATTACCACCGTGTTGCGGAAGTCTACCGTCCGCCCTTTACCGTCGGTGAGGCGGCCATCTTCCAGCACCTGTAACAGGACATTGAATACATCGGGATGGGCTTTTTCCATTTCATCCAGCAATACCACTGAGTAGGGCTTACGTCGTACCGCTTCAGTCAGCTGGCCCCCTTCATCATAACCCACATATCCGGGAGGGGCCCCCACCAGCCGGGCCACGGTGTGCTTTTCCATATATTCGGACATATCCAGGCGGATCATGGCATCTTCATCCCCAAACAGGGCCTCTGCCAGGGCTTTGGCCAGCTCCGTCTTACCGACACCGGTGGGGCCCAGGAAGATGAAGGAACCGATAGGTCGCTTGGGATCCTTTAGCCCGGCTCTTGCCCGCCGGATGGCCCTGGCCACTGCTGACACCGCCTCTTCCTGACCGATTACCCGTTGATGCAGAATTTCCTCCATTTTCAACAGGCGATCACTTTCTTCCTCAGCCAGTTTCTTCACCGGAATGCCGGTCCAGCTGGCTACGATATGAGCGATTTCATCAGCTGTTACGGTAGCCCCTTCGCCCTGATTCCGTTGCCGCTGCCAGTTCTGTTTCAAATCCTCCAGTTCCTGGCGCAACTGCTGTTCCTTATCCCGCAGTTCAGCAGCTTTTTCAAACTCCTGGGCCAACACCGCCGCTTCTTTTTCCTTGCGGATATTTTCCAGTTCCTGTTCCTTATCTTTCAAATCCGGCGGTGCAATATAGGTCTGCAACCTAACCCGGGAAGCAGCCTCATCGATCAGGTCGATAGCCTTATCGGGCAGGAAACGGTCAGTAATATAGCGGTCGGACAGCTTGACTGCTGCCTCCAGAGCTTCATCGGAGATTTTTACCCGATGGTGAGCTTCATAGCGATCCCGCAAGCCCTTCAGGATTTCCAGGGCTTCTTCAACCGTAGGTTCATTGACCATAATGGGCTGGAAGCGACGTTCCAGAGCCGGATCCTTTTCTATATGCTTTCGATATTCGTCCAGAGTTGTCGCACCAATGCACTGCAGCTCGCCCCGGGCCAACGCCGGTTTAAGGATATTGGCTGCATCGATAGCTCCCTCTGCCGCACCGGCTCCAATTAATGTATGCAGTTCATCAATGAAGAGGATAATATTACCGGCCTGCCGGATTTCCTCCATCACTTTCTTCAGCCGTTCTTCGAACTCACCCCGATACTTGGAGCCAGCCACCACTGAAGATAAGTCCAGAGTTACTACTCGTTTATCTGCCAGAGTTTCCGGCACCTTGCCTTCTATAATCCGCTGGGCCAGACCTTCAGCAATTGCTGTCTTACCAACCCCCGGTTCACCGATTAACACCGGATTGTTTTTTGTGCGTCGGCTCAGGACCTGCACAACCCGCTCAATTTCCTTATCTCTGCCCACAACCGGGTCAATTTTGCCATCCCGGGCCAGAGCTGTCAAATCCCGGCCGAATTCATCCAGGGTAGGGGTCTTAACATTTTTGCCGCCAGCCGCTTTGCCTTTACCATTTCCCGCCTTGACTCCAGGAGCAGCTCCATGGCCACTTAAAAGCAACAATACCTGTTCTCTTACTTTTTGCAAGTCAGCACCCATACTCTGTAATACCTGGGCTGCTACTCCTTCTCCCTCTTTGATTAATCCCAGTAAAATATGTTCTGTACCAATGTAGTTATGACCCAGGTTACGCGCTTCCTCAAAGGCTAATTCCAGCACCTTTTTGGCACGAGGAGTTAAGGCTATCGCTCCATGAGCTGGCCCTTCTCCCCGTCCTGTCAACTCTTCTACTTCTTTCCTCACTTGTTCTAAACTAATACCCATTGCTTCCAAAGCTCTGGCTGCAATTCCTTCTCCTTCACGAATCAGGCCTAAAAGCAATTGTTCAGTGCCAACATAGTTAACATTTAGACGCCTTGCTTCTTCCTGAGCCAGCAACAATACCTTTTGTGCCCTTTCAGTAAACCTGTTAAACATCTTTAACCACCTCCATTTAATCCTTTTAATCTTTCACTTCACACAGTTTTAGTCTTTCCCTGATCAGTTTGGCCCGGCGAACATCTCGCTCCATCGGGGATAATTCTTTCCCGGCCAGTTTTTGCAAATAAGCCGGACGCATTAGTACCATCAGCTCATTCAAAACAGTAGATTCCACTCCCTGTAACAAGCCCAGATCCACACCCAGGCGCACATTGGATAACAAGTTAATGGCCTCCTGGGAGGTAATCATCTGGGCATATCTTAGTATGCCATAGCTGCGCCAGATTTTATCACTGAGCTGTTCGCCCCATTCTTGGCGCAATCTTTCCCGGGCTTGCCGTTCCTGCTGGATAATCTGTTTAACTACCGCCAGCAGGTTGTTAATAATTTCTTCTTCACTGCGCCCCAGAGTAATCTGGTTAGAAATCTGGAATATGTTTCCGGCTGCTTCTGTTCCTTCACCGTAGAGGCCCCGGACCGTCAGCCCAAACTGGCCAATAGCATTGACCAAACCGCCAATTTGTTTTGTCAGTACCAGACCGGGCAAGTGCATCATCACTGATGCCCTTAAGCCAGTACCGACATTGGTCGGACAGGCAGTCAAATAGCCTCTTTTTTCATCATAGGCTATATCCAGAGTCTGTTCCAGCCCGTCATCCAATTTATTAGCCAACTCCCAGGCTTCAGTGACTTTCAAACCTGGTAGCAAAACTTGCAAGCGCAGATGATCCTCTTCATTAACCATAATGCTTATGGTTTCATCATCACTGAGGACGACAGCCCCAAAACGGCTTTTGGTGGCGTGCTGGGGACTGATTAAATGTTTTTCCACCAGGATTTCCCGTTCATTCGGAGACAATTCATCCAGACGGGTAAACTCAAGTTTTGGCCATTTCTTTTCATTATTCATTTTTTCTACCGCCAGTCTGACACCAGCTAAAACTTTATTTCCATCTTCCTCCTGCATCCGATGCGGAAAAGGAGTACCTTCCAGGTTACGGGCCAACCGAACCCGGGAACTGAGGACTATATCCCCTTCCGGACCTTTACCATTCATCCAGCGACTTAACGCATTATTAATGATATCCCTGAGGGACATATTATTTCACCTCCCGCTGTTCTAGTTCCCTAATTTGATCTCGCAACTTAGCTGCTTTTTCAAACTCTTCACGAGCCACTGCTTGCTGCAGTTCCTGACGTAACTTCTCAATTTCGCGCTTAATTTTCAAACTACCACCCCGTCGAGCTGGTACCTTGCCTGTATGCCGGGGGGCCCCATGAATTTGGCGCACCACATTATCCACCTGGTGGCTAAAAGCCTCATAGCACTGACTGCAACCAAAAAGCCCTCCCTGAGCAAATTCAGCGTAAGTCATGCCACAATTGGGGCACTGGTGGCCAGTCTCACTCCTTTTCGGAACTGTTAATTCCTTGAAAACTCCTCCGAGCAAATTGAAGAAATCTGTTTGCCCAAATTTAAACTCCCCCAGTTCACTGGCACACTGCTGACATAAATTCAGTTCAGTCTTTTCACCATTGATTATTTTCGTAACATGTACGGTAGCCGGTTTAGCATGACAACGTTCACAGATCATCATCATAACCCCCTTTGGTCACATGTTTTATTAATCCCAGCAATGCAGCTTTTAATAACCGTGCTCGCCACATATCGCGCTCCGGTAAACGCATATCCAGAGTTTGCCGATCAAGGATGCTGAGCAAGATAGCCATTTCTCTGGTATTTATTATTCCGTCGTTGGCAAGACGATAAATAATATCCTCCGCCTGGCGCTGGCTAATCTGCGATCCTACAAAGTGGTCAAGCTCAGTAAGCAGCTTATTTTCCTCAGGCAACTGTATTCTCAAGATTCGTATATATCCACCACCGCCCCGGCGGCTTTCTACGATAAATCCTCGCTCCCTCGTAAACCGGGTACTGATTACATAATTGATTTGCGAAGGCACACAATTAAATCTGGCTGCCAGTTCATTGCGCTGTAATTCAACCGCTCCTCCAGCTGCTGCAAGTTTCTCCATGATATATTGCTCAATATAATCACTAAGAGAACTCATACTATCACCTCCACCTCTAGTATGCCCCGCTATCTTGATTTTACTTTGACTTTCTTTGACTTTCAATTTGTAAAATTATCCTTTAATACAATTCATGCAACAATATCCCTCTCATTTGCTATATTTCTCATTATTTCTTTGTTTTTCATTTTTTATTGTCACAAATAAAATACCCACCAAGCATTTCTGCTTGATGGGTTAGTTCGTGTCCGGCAGCGACCTACTCTCCCAGGACCCTGCGGTCCAAGTACCATCGGCGCTGGTGGGCTTAACTGCCGTGTTCGGTATGGGTACGGGTGTTGCCCCACCGCCATTGCCACCGGACTATTCTCTTCAGGGATTGCTCCCTCAAAACCGCACAGAGTTCTTTTGAGGTTAAGACCTCGACCTATTAGTACCGGTCCGCTCAAAGCCTTACGGCTCTTACACTCCCGGCCTATCTACCTGGTCTTCTTCCAGGGGTCTTACCTGGTTTTCCCAGTGGGAAATCTTATCTTGAGGTGGACTTCGCGCTTAGATGCTTTCAG
>NZ_BDLQ01000004.1:0-27550 GCF_002049255.1 Carboxydocella sp. ULO1
AAATTTAGTTACTCGTGAAACTGACGAGTCCGTTTTACGGTGTAGAACATCCTGTTCAGTTTTCAAGGATCTGTTCTTTTCGGTTGATTATAGGCTTCGCATTACTGCGTCATCTGCTCCTTCGCCATCCTCGACGTACCTCCAGTACGCCTCCGGTGGCTCCGTCGCAGCTTCCTTGTACTACTCGCCTCTAATCAACCTCAGTATTGTCGCTTTCCTGTTCGAACTTCGTACCTCGAACTTCGAACCTCGCATCAGCGACGTTAGTTATAATATCACATCGGCAGCGTTTTTGTCAACAACAAGTTTTTATTTTTCTCGCGCCCTGCAGTGCTGTCTGCCGGGCGCTTGCTTATATTAACACAAACGAAACCATCCTGTCAACCCATTTTTTAATTTTTCCTCAAAGTATCTTTTGCTATTCACCTGGACAACTTTCTGCTTTTTTCACTATGTAATAGGCGATAGCTAGAGCTAAAATTATTAGGGTATTTATGCTGATTTCTATCAGTGTATCCAAACCATGGCTTTTGGTTAGAGACTTCTGGGCCTCAACAAAGAGGTTTTGTCTCACTGCTGAAATGATCCCAATCAGGATAAAAGAAGTAACACTAAACCTCTCTTTTTTGAAAAACTTAACTACTGTCCAGATTACTTCTTTAATAATCATAATCAGCAAGGCATTGCTAATTAACAAGAGAACATTCTTAGTTAAACTTAGTCCCGTAAAAGTATTTAAAATGATTCCTCCTACTGCAGCTATTAACATGACCGCTACAATTACATGAATAATATACTCTACCCAAATTAAAACGCGCGCTATTTTAAATGCTAAATTCATTTCAAATCACCTCCATTCACTGTTTATAAAGATATTGTAACACATCGTACTTAAATATTTAAACTATATACTTGTAAAACATTCATCTTCCCCCAAACGATTCTCCTGCCAGGATTGTTCATTTGATCATCATTCAGTGAAGTTACCCCCTTTGTTTTATCCACCCTTAACCAGCGGATGTAGCCGTTGATTTGAGCATAAGAATACCACCTTAACCAGTTTTGGCTGGGTGGTACTAACTATTTCTCTAATTGCTGCATCAGATTGATATTGCTCACAGGTCATGTAACATACCATTCATATGTTTACTAATGTGCCGTTTGGTTCTATGTATTTTACAGGATTAATAAGACAACTCAGATCAACAATCCTGGGAAGATGTGAACCTGATTGATGAGGTGTTAACGACGGGCACCAAATGGGCACCAAAAAAGGGTTCCGACATCCACGATGCCTGGAACCCTTGATTTCTCTGGAGCGGACGACGGGATTCGAACCCGCGACACTCGGCTTGGGAAGCCGATGCTCTACCAGCTGAGCTACGTCCGCATCTTCACGAAACAACCATAAGCGGCTTAGGGGCCGCTGGTACACTTTGTATATGGTGCCACGGGACGGAATCGAACCGCCGACACGAGGATTTTCAGTCCTCTGCTCTACCAACTGAGCTACCGTGGCATATTTAATGGCGGAGCCGACGGGATTCGAACCCGCGACCTCCTGCGTGACAGGCAGGCATCCTAGACCAGACTAGACCACGGCTCCGCGATGGTGGGCGATGACAGGTTCGAACTGCCGACCCCCTGCTTGTAAGGCAGGTGCTCTCCCAGCTGAGCTAATCGCCCATATAGAAATGGTGACCCCTACGGGATTCGAACCCGTGTTACCGCCGTGAAAGGGCGGTGTCTTAGACCACTTGACCAAGGGGCCACATGATGGTGAGCCATGCTGGACTCGAACCAGCGACACCCTGATTAAAAGTCAGGTGCTCTACCTACTGAGCTAATGGCTCATCATGTCGTCTGACAGTTTCATATTCTACACGATGCTAGAAAAGTTGTCAACAGTTTTTCTTGAAATTTTTCAGTTCCAAAAGCAGCCTTTGGACCAGATCTCCACGTACGCCCTTTCCAATACTCTGGCCGTTTAACTCAACGATAGGCACTATTTCGCTGATCGAATTGGTAATAAAGATCTCATCAGCCTGTAAAAGCGCTTCTTGATAATATAATCCCTCCTGGATTGTTATCCCTTGCATTCTGGCCATCTCTATTACTTTTTGTCGCATTATTCCATTCAAAATACCGGTTTCCAGAGAGGGAGTGAACAATATCCCGTCTTTAAACCAGAAGATATTACTTACTGTGCCCTCGGCCACATGGTCGGTACTGGTTAGATAAACCCCTTCCTGCCAGCCTTTGCTGTTCATCTCAGGAAAGGCAAGAACTTGATTAAGAAAGTTTAATGACTTAAGTCCTGCACCAGGCCATAGTTTACCCCAGTGCCGACCCGAAAGAATACCAGCCTTAATCCCCATTTTTTGTCTCTCTTCAATATGAGCAGGTAAAGGCTTGCTGTAAACAATGCAATTAGGTAGTTTACACTGGGAAAAGTCCAACCCCAGGGGCCCCTGTCCCCGGCTGACCGTAACCCGCACATATGCATCAACAAGGCCATTCGCTTTCAACCCTGCCAGCAGCCAGTTCAGCACCTCTTTTTTCTCCCAGGGAATGGGCATATGTATAACCGTTGCCTGCTGGCAGAGACGCTGCCAGTGGTCATCAAACCAGAGGGGGCGACCTGCTTCCACCCTAATAGTAGTAAACAGGCCGTCACCATAAAGAAAACCGTGGTCAAGAACCGAGATAACGGCTTTTTCCTCTTCTGTAACAGTGCCATTGATGACAAGATAGTTAGGCATGGAAAACCTCCCTGGCAAAAAGCTCTTCTGCCAGCTCCAGAGTCTTCAGGAGCGCTTCCGCCTTTTTCAGTGACTCAAAATATTCCCGTTCCGGTATACTGTCAGCAACTATGCCTGCTCCAGCCTGAACATACGCCTTTTTACCATCTTTAATCACCAGTGTACGGATTACAATATTCATTTCCATTTCCCCAGCATAGCCAAAATAGCCGATAGAACCGGTGTAAATACCCCTTCGGGTAGGTTCCAGCTCCTCAATGATCTCCATGGAACGGATTTTGGGAGCTCCGGTAATAGTCCCGCCCGGGAAAGCTGCCCGCAAAAGATCGAAACCATCTTTACCAGGAGCCAGCCGCCCGCGCACATTGGAGACTATATGCATAACATGGGAATATTCTTCAATCACCATCAGTTCATTTACTTCTACAGTACCGTACTGGCAGACCCGACCCAGGTCATTTCTTTCCAGGTCCACCAGCATAATATGTTCGGCCCGTTCCTTTTCGTTAGAAATCAGCTCCCGGGCCAGGGCCAGGTCCTCTTCCCGGTTGGCCCCCCGTCGCCGGGTACCAGCTATCGGACGGGTTTCAGCATAGCCTTCCTCGTTTATGCGTACCAGCAATTCAGGGGAGGAGCTAACAATCTGCCAATCCCCGAACTCCAGGTAAGCCATATAAGGCGAGGGATTAACCTCCCGGACAATCCGGTAGAGATTAAGGGGATGAGTGTGAATCTCCCGGCACAGGCGGATAGATAAGTTGGCCTGAAAAATGTCCCCGGCCTTTATATATTCTTTGCACTTAACTACCATCGCTTCAAACTCTGCCTGAGTCATATTGGCTTCCGGAACAAAACTGCGCTTTAACTCCTTATTTTCCGGCAAAACTACCGCCGGTCGGGCTGGATTATTTTCCAGGTCGCGTAAAATGGCTTCGATTTCAGCCAGGGCCCAGTGATAGTCCTGTTCCAGTACATTCACAATAACTGTGAGGGTCTGCTGCCAGTGGTCAAAAACCAGCAAACGGTCTACCAGCATAAAATACGCTTCCGGCATGCCCAGGTCATCAATAGTAAGTTCCGGCATCCGTTCGAAATAGCGGCCCATATCATAGCTAATAAAACCCATAGCGCCACCGCAAAACTTGGGCAATCCAGGGTAACGTTTAGCAGGATAAAGCTTTAACAGTTGACGCAGTTCTTCATAAGGGTGGCCCTGGTATTCCCTGATAATTTGTCCATTACCATCGTAGACAGTTATCCGTTCTCCCTGGGCCCGATAGACCAGCCAGGGTTGCCAGCCCAAAAAGGAATAGCGGGCATATTTTTCCGTACCTTTACCGCTTTCCAGCAATACAGCCGGTTTCCCTTCCAGGTTCAGTTTATCCAAAGCCTGCAAAGGGCTGAGCCCATGCAAAGGTACTTTTATGCCCACTGGTATCCGGTAGCCTTTTTCTTGAAGTTTTTTAAACTCGTCCCTTGTCGGAAAAAACAAAGCAATCAGTCCTTCCACTTTATCTTGATTTCATCCTAAAAGGAAAGTGGAAGAATGTCAAGAATATTTAGAACTTGACTGCAGTCCCGCTGGCAGTAACCATCAACATGCCCTCACGGACAACTTCATAATCCAGGTCCACCCCTACTACAGCATCAGCCCCTCTGCGCCGGGCCATTTCCGCCATTTCCTTCAGGGCAATCTCCCGGGCCTCTACCAGTTTGCTTTCATAGGCGCCGGACCGGCCACCAATGATATCGGTGACACTGGCAAAAAAGTCACGAACCACATTAGCGCCCATAATGGCCTCACCGCTAACAATACCTAAATATTCGCGAATGGGTTTGCCCTCGACAGTAGGCGTGGTAGTGATAATCATATTCCTCATCCTCCTTCTCGGTGTAATTAAGTTCATTATACTGCAAGAAATCCATAAAAATCAAAAGGAAACATTCCTGGAGAAAAGAATATAACAGACTGCTCGTGAACTTTTTACAATTCCTCCCTTTAATAAAAAATTAGGACCGGCCAAAAAACCGGTCCTTAAAAATTAGTATATTTCCTGTCTTACTAAAGTCTGATTCCTTCTGGTTCCTACCCCTACGATAGATACTGGCACCCCGGCCAGCTCTTCAATCCGCTGCACATAAGCTTTAGCCGCAGCGGGCAATTGTTCATAAGCCGTTACTGCCGATAGATCCTCAGTCCAGCCCGGCAGTTCTTCGTAAATAGGCTGACACTGGGCCAATTCCTTCAGACTGGCCGGAAACTCTTTCAGTACGGTGCCATCTGGTTTCTGGTAACCAACACAGATTTTCAGCACCGGCAATCCGGTCAGTACATCCAGTTTGGTCAGGGCCAGAGTATCAATCCCGCTGACCCGCACTGCATACCTCAGGATTACAGCATCAAACCAGCCACAACGGCGAGGCCGACCGGTAGTGGTGCCAAATTCATGACCAGCTTCTCGAATTTGTTCTCCCAGCTCATCCAGCAACTCGGTCGGGAACGGCCCTTCTCCAACCCGGGTAGTGTAGGCCTTGGCAATACCAATAACCTTACTGATTTTTGTAGGCCCTATCCCGGCACCAATACAGGCTGCACCAGCAATGGGATGGGAAGAAGTTACATAAGGATAGGTCCCGTGATCCAGGTCCAGCAAAGTTCCCTGGGCCCCTTCGAATAGAACATTCTTGCCTTCTTTAATCGCTTCATCAATCAGCAGGGAAGTATCTGCCACATAGGGGCGGAGTCTTTCCCCATAGGCCAGATAGGTTTCGTAAATTTCCTCAAAAGAAAAGCCTTCCGTATGATAAACCCGTTCCAGGAGCAGATTTTTTGCCTTCAGGTTTTGTTCCAGTTTGGCAGCGAACTCCTCCCGATCCAGCAGGTCAACAACCCGTATACCGATACGGGCTGCTTTGTCCATATAGGCCGGGCCTATCCCCCGTCTTGTGGTCCCGATTTTGTTGGCACCCTTGGCTTCTTCCTCTACCTCATCCAGCTTTTTGTGGTAGGGCATGATTAAATGGGCCCGGGGGCTTATCCGCAAACCCCGGGTGCTTACTCCCTGTTCAGCCAGGTAATCCAGCTCTTTTAACAACACCTGCGGGTCGATTACCACTCCATTACCAATCAAGCAGAGCTTATCAGGATAAAGAATGCCAGAGGGAATCAGGTGGAGTTTATATTCCTTATCACCAACAACAACGGTATGGCCGGCATTGTTTCCTCCCTGGTAGCGCACTACCAGCTGAGCTTTTTCAGCCAGAAAATCCGTTACTTTTCCTTTCCCCTCATCTCCCCATTGGGCACCAATCAACACTACACTTGCCATTAAGATCCACCTCCACGGTTACAGGCCCAGCCGGCCAAAAATGTAATCCACATTTTTTAAGTGGTATTGATGATCAAATAGTTCCTTCAGCTCCGCCGGAGTTAAATAGCGCCGGATATCCTCATCCAGCAAAAGTAATTCGGCAAAAGACTGTTGCTTATTCCAGGCCGCCAGCGCATTGCGCTGTACCCATTGGTAGGCCTCGGTGCGGGTAACTCCTCTGTCTATCAAAGCCAGTAATACCCGCTGCGAATAAATCAGCCCAAAAGTGCGATTGAGATTGCGCAACATGTTTTCCGGGTAAACAATCAGATTATCTATCACCCGTACAAATAAGCGCAACATGGAGTGTACCAGGGTAGTGGAATCAGGGATGATTATCCGTTCCACCGAGGAATGGGTCATATCCCGCTCATGCCAGAGGGCGATATTTTCCATTCCGGCCAGGGCATTGGCCCGCACCACCCGGGCCAACCCGGCTATCCGTTCACAGGTGATAGGATTGCGTTTATGGGGCATGGCCGAGGAGCCTTTCTGCCCTTTGGCGAAATACTCCTCTACCTCCAGTATATCGGTACGCTGTAAATTGCGAATTTCCGTGGCAAACTTATCCAGAGAGCTGGCCAGCAGGGCCAGGGCATTTAGTACCTCACCATGCCGGTCCCGCTGGATTACCTGGGTCGCTACCTGGGCAGGGGTTAATCCCAGTTTGGCTGCCACCAGTTCTTCCACCCGCGGGTCGATATTGGCAAAAGTCCCTACCGCCCCGCTCAGTTTGGCCACACTGATGCGCCGCCTGGCTTCCTGTAACCGCTCCTGATGGCGCCGCACCTCCGCCAGCCAGAGAGCCAGTTTCAGCCCAAAGGTGGTAGGCTCCCCATGGATGCCATGGGTACGGCCAATCATCAGAGTATATTTATGTTCCCGCGCTCTGCGCACCAGGACCTCTTCCAGCTTTGCCAGCTCCGTTAGAATCAGGTCCAGAGCCTCCCGAATCTGCAGGGAAAGAGCAGTATCCTTGACATCAGAAGAAGTCATACCCAGATGCAGGTATTTGGCTTCTTCACCGATTTCTTCGGAAACCGCCTGCAGAAATGCGATCAGATCATGCTGGGTTTCCTTTTCTATCTCATAAATTCGTTCCAGTTTAAATCCGGCTCTGGCCTTAATCACTTCCCAGGCTGCTGCTGGCACCTGGCCCAGTTCCACCATCGCTTCACAGGCAGCCAGTTCTACTTCCAGCCACTTCTGAAATTCCATTTCCGGTGCCCAGAGCTGTTTCATCTCCGGGGTAGTATAACGGGCTATCACGCCAGCTTTACCCCCTCTTTAGCCAGAATACTGCGGGCCGCCACAACCCCCGCTACTGATGCCTGGGCCAGGCCCCGGGTTACCCCGGCACCGTCCCCGGCAGCATACAGGTTGGTAATTTTGGTCTCCAGCTCTTTATTGAGCTGCAGGCGGGAGGAATAAAACTTCACTTCCACCCCGTACAGCAGCGTGTGGCGGGAAGCCACCCCGGGAGCAATCTTGTCCAGCGCCTGCAGCATTTCCACAATGGCTACCAGATGCCGGTAGGGGAAGACCAGGCTGAGGTCCCCGGGAGTGGCATCTTCCAGAGTGGGACGTACCAGCCCTTTACGTAACCGATCGTAAGTGGTGCGCCGGCCATCCAGCAAATCACCCAGGCGCTGCACAATTACGCCACCACCCAGCAGATTGGCCAGGCGGGCCACATATTTGCCATAAGCAATGGGCTCTTTAAAGGGCTCGGTAAAAGTTTTGCTGACCAGCAGGGCAAAGTTGGTGTTCTCCGTTTTCTTATGGGCGTGGCTGTGGCCATTGACGGTAATCAGGCCATCATTGTTTTCCGTTACTACCTCCCCATAGGGGTTCATGCAGAAGGTACGGACTTTGTCATCAAAGGCCCGGGAGTGATAGATCAATTTGGATTCATAAATGACCCTGGTCAGGTGTTCCATTACCGCAGCCGGCAGTTCCACCCGTACCCCGATGTCCACCGGGTTGACAGCCATCTCCAGCTGCAAACGCCTGGCCTCCTGGGCCAGCCATTCTGCCCCTTCCCGGCCGGGAGCTACTACCACATAGCGGCCAAAGAAAGTCCGCCCATCGGCAGTTTCTACACCCTTGATCACATTATCCTCTACTACCAGGCGCTCTACCGCTTCACAGGTATGGACTTCCACCCCTTTAGCCACCAGAGCGTTTTTCATCCGCTCCAGAATCTGGCCGCAGCGGCCGGTGCCCAGATGGCGGATGGGGGCAGGAACCAGTTTTAGCTCAGCCAGCACCGCCTGGCGCTGAATTTCTTCGATAGCTTCCTCATTTTCCATTCCATAAACTTTATCTGGAGCCCCATACTCCAGGTATATACCATCTATATAGTTGATCAACTCAGCCAGTTTGCGTTCACCAATATATTGCTCCAACCAGCCGCCCACCTCAGTGGACAGGGTCAATTTGCCATCACTGAAAGCACCGGCTCCGCCCCAGCCGCAAACAATGGAACAGGGTGAGCAATGGACGCATTTGATGCTCTTTTCCTTGGCCGGGCAGGTACGTTGCGGAATGTCCCGTCCCTTTTCGATGATGAGGATTTTCAGTTTTTCTTCCCCTCTGGCTACCAGTTCCAGGGCAGTAAAGATACCGGCCGGACCGGCACCTATGATGATAACATCATAGTGGTTGCGGACCATGGCAAGTCCCCCTTTTCCCGTAGTTTTTACTCATTGACACAAAAATAACCCAAACAACCACCTTCTGGCTGTTTGAGTGAGTACGGTCATAACCAAAATAATATTAGCATCTATACGGGAAAAAGTCAATTAAATCCGAATAATTATTTTGTATACAGAGATTAATGTTCGGCAAACTCGTTTTTTCATTCTTTTGTTGGTCCTTATCACAAAAAGAGCTAACAGGACCACAACCGATTTATACCTATTCTTTCTCCACAGCCATGACATTCAAGATAAGGTCCAAACTTTCCTTTTCTAGCTTCAAAATATGATGAACATTTCCTGCATTTTAAATTGACATATGCAATATATTTTTTTAATAATGGAGTGCTTATTTTGTTTTCTTTGCCGCAGAAACTACAAACAAGCACAATCCCATTATTACGTATCTGTGAATTTACAGAACTGCCACACAGATAACAACGCACCCAAGTTTCCACATAGTCCCGTAAGGAGTATGTAGGGGGCTTCAACGCAATCTCTCTCGTTACAGCAACTTCTTGATTTACAACAAAGTTATCGTTTAATCCTAAAAAATTAACAAGAAGTTTTGCTGCTCGTGGGGCTTTAATTTTTACTACCAGTTTTGAAGGCAATAGCTGAGGAGCTCCGTATATAATAATTTTTCGATCTACAATTAGGAAGCTGGCAACATAGTCTCTCTGTATAATAATTGACTTAATTCCGTTTATTTTTTCGGGTTCATTAGTTAAAAAATATATATTTGCAGTTTTTGAGACATTTCTTAGAATAGCCAAAATACCTTCATGTGCTTTGTTGATATATGGCAAGGAAATAATTAATTCTTCTTTCGCTTTGTTTATTTCATTTATCCAATTCTTTTCTTCAATATCTATATACCACTCTAATCCATTAATCTTTTCATTCTTTAGAATTTCTTTAATGTTTAACCAATTAACTATTGTGCCATTTTTCATCATATATAATATCAATTTCATTGTAGGGTTGTTTTGGTTTAACTGTTCTCTTAAAAAATTTGTATCAGCTAACTTAATCAATTTGCCTCGTGCCCGAGTAACAGCAACATTAACTAATCTGTCTGTCTCCTGCCCAGTTAGCAATATACTTGCTTTTTTCTGAGGAAAGTTTTCAACAACATCATAAATAACTATATCCCGTTCTGAGCCTTGGAATTTGTGTACAGTAGCTGCAATTATCCTTTTTTCTTTATCCTCCTGGGTATTAGGAAGCAAATCTAAAAGAAAAGCAGAAACCAGTCGTGCTTGAGCATTAAAGGGTGAGATATATCCTATTGAACTGGTTTGATTTTTTGTTGCCATTATAATTAAATAAACAGATAGTATTGCCGAAAAAATATTAAACCGCGATAATCTATCCCATTCCTTTAAAGCATACGCCCCTAAGTTATTTAAATCTATCAAAGCCAATGCCTTTCCAGGAAAAGGTTCCAAATCGGCAATAGCTTGTTTAGCTTTTACCCAACGTTCTATTAATTCATGCTGTCCTATAGCTATAGGTGGTAATTGCATAAAATCACCACAAATAACAACGGATTTTTTTGCCAAAGAAGCTGCGAAAACAACATGAGGAATGTATGCCATACTTGCTTCGTCAACTATTACCAGGTCATATTTTTTATTATATATCAAACTGTTTAAAGCTGCTTTAGAGAGAGTAACTCCCAAGACCTGCGCTTTAGTGACATACTCATCTTCTATTAACCTAATTTTTTTGCGTAATTCCTTTAATTCCTCTTCAATATATGCTAACCTTTCTTTTTCATTTCTTGTAGCATTTCCGGATTTAACTTTTTTTCGCAAATACTGCTGTTCATTAACAAGATTTTGCTTTTTACCTTTCAATTCAGGATACTTATATTCAACCAATCGAGAAGCCAAAATCGTTTCGTGTTCCAATACTTCTGGAAGTTTAGCAGCACCGAATCTGACTACCTCACCGGGTATCCACATATTGTCTTCTTTTCGTAACTCATAAATTTTATGAACTAAACCGTCCACCGCGGCATTGCTGTGAGAAAGTAATAACACAGTACGGTTTTTTAACATAAAGTAGTCTGTTATCTTTGCCAGATTATGGGTCTTGCCTGTGCCTGGTGGTCCCCAGATATATGTAGTATTATTTCGGTAAGCACGAGCTACTAGTTCTGTTACTTTATTCTTAAATTTATGATTAATCAACTCATTTCTACCGCCGCCATATAATACTGTTTTGCTAAAAGTATAGTTTTTTGAATCGATGACTTCTTTCAGTCTTTTTTTTAATTCTTCCAGAATATTCCACGGCTCACTATACAACTCGGCCTCTTCTACTATATTTCCAATATAATCCGAAACCTCAATTATGATATCAAATCCTTCTAATGCCACAACTTCGCCGTATACAGTTTTATTTTTATAGATTATTCTTACGGGATTTCCATCAGGTAATGATATTTCATCTGCAAGTAAAAAAAGATAAGTATAATTTTGATTTGATTCATTTAAAAGTTGCCCATCATTAATATATACTACCATATTTTAGTTTTTATTGGCAACAATTGTAACAATATGAGTAATACCCTAACAAAAAAGGGACTGTCTACAATCTTAGACAGTCCCCTCTCTTTACCGGTCGCAGCGCAGCACCCCTGCTTCTCCCAGGTGTTCCGGCTTCATTTCCCGCAGGATGATTTTCACCGCTTCAGGCGGGCATTTGGCGGTTTCCACAATAGCTTCAGTTACTCGCTTGACCAGTTCCCGCTTTTGTTCCAGAGTTCTACCTTCCAGCATATCAATTTGCACGATTGGCATTTAACATCACGCTCCCTGTCTTTCTAAATTAACAAATTTGGTGAATTCATTGAGAAAGCCCAGTTCCACACTGCCGACCGGGCCATTCCGGTGCTTGGCGATGATAATTTCGGCAATCCCCTTTTTCTCAGTATCGGGATTATAGTATTCCTCCCGGTAAATAAAAGATACGATATCCGCATCCTGCTCAATAGCACCGGATTCCCGCAGGTGGCTGAGGTTGGGCCTCTTATCATGGGTTTGCTCCACCGCCCGGCTCAACTGGGAAAGGGCGATTACCGGCACATTCAGCTCCCGGGCCAGCCCTTTCAGGGCACGGGAGATCTCGGAAATCTCCTGCTGGCGGCTTTCACTGCGGCGGCTGCCCTGCATTAACTGCAGGTAATCGATGATAACCAGGCCCAGGCCGTGCTCTGCCTTCAGGCGCCGGCATTTGGCCCGCATTTCCAGCACCGAAATGCCCACAGTATCATCGATGAAAATCGGGGCCTGGGCCATAGGACCAACGGCCCGCACCAGGCGGGGCCAGTCCTGTTCCGTCAGTTGACCGGTGCGCAAACGATGCTGGTCCACCATGGCCTCAGAACAGAGCATCCGCTGCACCAGCTGTTCCTTGGACATCTCCAGGCTGAAAATGGCTACCGGTATACCCGCCTTAATGGCCGCATGCTGGGCAATATTGAGACAGAAACTGGTTTTGCCCATGGCCGGCCGTGCTGCCACGATGATCAGATCTGAGGGTTGCAGGCCGGAAGTCAAGCGATCCAGATCGATAAACCCGGTGGGAACCCCGGTCACATCTCCCTTGTTCTGGTAAAGATACTCAATGCGGTCGAAGGTTTCCATCAAAATCTCATGCATGGTAGCAAAGGTGCGGCTGGCCTTGCGCTGGGAAAGGTCATAAATCATCTTTTCCGCC
The DNA here is from genome assembly GCF_002049255.1 of Carboxydocella sp. ULO1. NCBI lineage: Bacteria > Bacillati > Bacillota > Clostridia > Eubacteriales > Clostridiales Family XVI. Incertae Sedis > Carboxydocella > Carboxydocella sp. ULO1. The sequence continues at coordinate 12,562 of NZ_BDLQ01000004.1, forward strand.
TGCATTAAAATTTCCTCAGCTTCAGCCTCACCTTCATAACCCAGCTGAGCAATGCGGGTGGCTGCGGAAATCAGGGCCCGCAGCAAGGACTTTTCCCTGATAATGCGGGCATAGTATTCCACATTGGCGGCAGTGGGCACGATTCCACTCAAGGTGGCTATATAGGCGGCACCACCCACTTTATCCAGCTGACCGCGCTGTTGCAGTTCTTCGGCTACAGTGATAATATCCACCGGTTCACTGCGGTCGGCCAGGTCACAAATGGCCTCAAAAATCAGGCGATGGGCATCCCGGTAAAAATCCTCGGCCCGGATGATTTCCATAGCTTTAAAAACTGCTTCCTGGTCCAGCAGCATTGAACCCAGCACTGATTGTTCCGCATCCAGGTTATGGGGTGGAACTCTGTCCATTGCCAGAGACACTCTCCCCGCCTCCTCCACTATTGCAGCACACACATTAACTCAATAACTTCCTCGATAGTTTCCACTGCTCTTACCTGACAGTCCGGAACAGCAGCCGGAATATCTTTTTCATTTTCTTTCGGCACCAGCACCATTTTCATCCCGGCCTGGCGGGCACCATAGATTTTTTCCGGTATGCCTCCTACGGGCTTGATTTTCCCCTGGATGGAGATTTCCCCGGTCAAAGCCCGGTCCTGCCAGATCGGACGGCCAGTGATGGCACTGTATATAGCCAGGAATATAGCGGCACCCGCCGAAGGTCCGTCAATGTTGCCACCACCGACCACATTGACGTGGAGATCATAATTATGCAGGTCATCGCCCGTTAGACGGCGCAAGACCGCTGCCGCATTGAAAACCGAATCCCTGGCCATGGAACCGGCCGTTTCATTAAAGCGGATTACCCCTTCCCCGGGTTTACGGGCCGGGAAGGCGGCGGCTTCGATTTCCAGCACCGAACCCACAAAACCGGCCACCCCCAGGCCAAAGACCCGCCCAATCTCGGCAGCAGCTTTGGCCTTAACCTGAACAAAAGGCGTAAGCCTGCTGATGCGGGCCATTTCATAAATATCTTCCAGGGAGATTACAACCCGTTCGCCCTGCTGGCCTCCCTGACGGTATAGCACCATGGCATAGGCATCAGCCAGCAGGTTAATGGCTTTACGGCCCTCGATGGTATACTGGGCAATGGCTTCCGCAACCCCGGGAGCCAGTTCTACCTGCAGCTTGCTGGCAGCATTTTCTACAATGGTAATAATGTGAGCCGGTGTTAGCGGCTCAAAGAAAATTTCCGCACAGCGGGAACGCAGGGCCGGATTGATCTGGGAAGGATCCCTGGTAGTCGCCCCGATGAGGATAAAATCCGCCGGAGCCCCTTCTTCAAAAATCTTGCGAATATATTGTGGTACCCCCGGGTCATTGGGATCATAGTAACTGGAATCAAAGTGAACCCGTTTGTCCTCCAGCACCTTCAACAATTTGTTTTGCAAAAGAGGATCCAGTTCCCCTACCTCATCAATAAACAGAACTCCCCCATGGGCCTCTGTAACCAGACCCAGTTTGGGTTCCGGTACTGCACTTTCCGCCAGATCCCGGCGGGCCCCCTGATAAATAGGATCATGCACTGAGCCCAGCAAGGGGTTGGTTACTTCCCTGGGGTCCCAGCGCAGAGTAGTACCATCCACTTCCACAAAGGGGGCATCGGCCTGAAAAGGAGAAGAAGCAACCTTTTTGGCGGCTTCCAGAGCCAGCCGTGCCGCCGTGGTTTTACCCACTCCAGGCGGTCCATAGAGAATGATATGTTGAGGAAAAGGAGAAGCCAGTTTGGCCACCAGGGCAGCCACGGCCTGGTCCTGGCCCACGATTTCCGTAATCTCAGCTGGCCGCAACATGTCCATGGCGGAGCGGGCCAGGCGCTTTTTCTCCATTGCCTCCAGTTCCTCCAGCTTTTTTAAAGTTGCTCCTGTTTCCGGGCCCTGGTTTTCCTTCAAAACCTGCATCCGGATTTCCTGCAGATATTCCTCATGTCTTTCCTGCATTTTTTCCGATACCCGCCGTTCAATCCTTTCTTCCACCGCCTTGCGAGCCAGCAGGTCTGCCAGTTCCTCTTCAACACGAGCCAGAATTCCCGGAATTTCCTCCGGTACAGGCAGGCGTTCCAGGCTGGGGCTATCGAAAGTCAATCTTTCCAGGCCCAGTACCCGCTCGGCCAGATTTTCTGAACGCATCAAATGCAGGGCATCCACTTTTCCAGCCTTCATCACCAGGCGGTCAGTACCATAGATACTGGCCAACAGAGAATAGAGAGCTGCCACCTGTTTGGCCAGCTGTTCCTCTTTGCCCTCCATAGAATCCACATTTTTAGATTTTGCAACAAACTTGTTAAAAATGCTTTTCATGGATTATTTCCCCTCTGCTATAACTTGCACCATAAACTTGACTGTTACTTTCGGATGAATTCTGGCTACTACCTGATAGCTCCCCAGAGTTTTAATATTTTCCGTAAGCTCCAGCTTCTTCTTATCCACTTTTAATCCATAATTTTTTTCCAGCACTTCGGCAATATCCTTATTGGTAATGGAGCCAAACAAGCGGCCTCCTTCCCCTGCCCTGGTCTTAATTACAACCGTAGTTTCCGCCAGTTTGGCTCCCAGAGCACGGGCTTCCTCCTCCAGGCGCTGTTGTTTTCTCTGTTCAGCGGCTTTCTTTTCATCCAGGGATTTCAACGCACCAGCGGTTGCTTCCACCGCCAGCCCCCGGGGGAAAAGGAAATTGCGGGCATAGCCCTCTGAAACCTCTACAATTTGACCTTTATTACCAAGTTTTTTTACATCCTGCTGTAAAATGACTTTCATCTATGATTTCCCTCCTGTCAGCAATTTTTGACGCCAGCCAAAACCCAGATCCAGAAGACCGATCAGGGCAAACAGCGGTAAATAAATTACTCCCACAAAGAATAAGGAGAGGATAAAAAGCAGACGCAAAAGCGGATTCCAGTAAGGCAAAGTCAAACTAACCAAACCCCAGCCATTGAGGAGGCCCAGGCAAGCACCCAGCCAGAGACTGTTGGCACCCAGAATATTTATCCCCTCAGCCCTGGGGCCCAGCAGTAAAAGCATAAGACCGAGGATAGCCAGCCAGATTAAGTACCAGGGCAGGTTCCAGTATCGTACCGGTACAGGTAACAGCCGGTTTTCTCGCGCCCCCAGTTGCTTGCCGGCAAAGTATGCACTTGTCCAGGCAGAAAGCAATGTAAAGGTCAGTTGCTGCCCTGGAAGCAGGATTACGCTCCAGTACAGCATTTTTTTCGTCTCCTCAGTAAGCATGGCCGTGGCGGGTTGTCCATACATACGGGCCACCAGCTCTGTAATCTGGTGGACTTCCCGGCTTAGTTCCTTATATAGAAAGGCAAGCTGGGCTTGCCAGATCTTCCAGCTCCAGATAATAGAAATCAGATCCCAGAGAAAAAAGAGCAAAGCCAGGGCCCCTGCCATTCTGGCCCAGCCCCATTGCCGGCTGCGTACCATTTGTCCGGTAAATAGGGTTAAGCCAAAAAAACCGGCAAGATAGAACAGATTAGCCCAGTCCAAATTACCAGTAAGCCAGGCCGTTAATGCCATCACTGCCAGCAAAGCTCCGGTGCCTGTTAGCAGTTGCGGTAAGGGGCTGTCCACCGCCAGCATTAATAATGGCACCAGCCAGAAAAATTGCAACAAAGTCATCGCTGCAGGCCAAATTATTATCAGTAGAGCCAGTACACCCTGCAAAAACCAGAGCTTCAGCTTGTTTTTATCCATTCCTTACCTCCGCCTGTTTTTCCGAATAAAAGACTAAGTTCGCCATCAATCGGATAATTCCTTTTTTCTGATTAAAAAGGGGAGCAAAATCCCTTTGCTCCCCTTGAGTCAGTTTCACTCCGCAGTAAACGGCAATAAAGCCATAATCCGTGCCCGCTTGATAGCCACAGTCAGCTGGCGCTGGTGTTTGGCACAGTTGCCGGAAATCCGCCGGGGTAAAATCTTGCCCCGTTCGGTGATATATTTGCGCAGTCTATTCAGGTCTTTATAATCAATGGCCTGAACCTTGTCCACGCAGAAACTGCAGACGCGTTTTTTGCCGCGTTTCCGTTCCCGACGCATCGTTTTCCCTCCCTTACCGAGCTTCAGTTTTAAAAGGGCAAGCCCTCATCTCCGTCCGCGAAATCATCAAAAGGCGGTTCGCCATGAAGGTCAGAACCAGGCCCTCTGCCTCCTTCTTTCGGACTTAAAAAACGTACATTTTCTGCCACTACTTCAGTCATGTATTTCCGGGTTCCGTCCTGTCCCTCAAAGGAGCGAATTTCCAGACGGCCGTCCACTGCCGCCAGTTTCCCTTTGCTGAGATATTTGCTGCAATTATCTGCCTGTGGGCCCCAGACCACCACATTGATGAAATCTGCTTCCCGCTCTCCGGCCTGGTTCTTGTACGGCCGATCAACTGCCAGAGTAAATCTGGCCACAGCTCTACCTGTATTGGTATATCTCAGCTCCGGGTCCCTGGTCAGGCGCCCAATGAGAATAATCCGGTTCAACACGGTTAAAACACCACCTTTAAACCATCACCCTTAGGCATCAACCCGTACGATCAAGTGCCGGACGACTTCGTCGGTAATTTTCAGAACCCGTTCCACCTCAGCAGCTACAGGAGCTTCGGCTTTGAAATTGCAGAGGACATAATAGCCCTCCCGCATTTTGTTGATTTCATAAGCCAGCTTCCGCTTGCCCCAGCGATCCAGAGCGGTGATTTCGCCACCATTGTTTTTGATCAGGTTTTCGAATTTTTCCACCACACCATTGATCGCTTCATCGGTAAGGTTGGGGTTGATGATAAACATCAACTCATAAGCGCGCATTCCTTTCACCTCCTCCCCACGGACTAAACGGCCCTACCTCCAGGATAGAGCAGGGATGATGGGCCCAGAGGCCTCATTTGGTAATTATACCAGATAATCTTGGGTTTGACAAGCATAATTAGACATTAAACCGGAAATAGACTACATCCCCATCCTGCATTACATACTCTTTTCCCTCCAGGCGTACCAGCCCTTTTTCCCGCGCCGCCGCCTGGCTGCCCGCAGCCATCAGGTCAGCAAAGGCTACCACCTCAGCCCGGATGAAGCCGCGTTCAATATCGGAATGGATTTTACCAGCTGCCTGGGGAGCTTTAGTGCCCCGGGTAATAGTCCAGGCCCGTACTTCCTGAACCCCGGCAGTAAAGAAAGTTATCAGCCCCAGCAGTTTATAGGCAGCCCGAATCAAGCGATCCAGTCCCGATTCCTCCAGACCCAGGGCTTCCAGAAAAGGTCCTTTTTCCTCTTCCGGCAGTTCAGCAATTTCCGCCTCAATCCTGGCGCAAATGGTTACCACCTCTGCACCTTCCTGAGCAGCATAATCCCGTACCTTTTGCACCAGCGGCAAATCCTCCCTGGTCAGGTCATCTTCCGCCACATTGGCGGCATATAAGACCGGTTTGGCTGTCAGGAGGTTCATCTCTTTCAAAACAGGCTGTTCTTCCTCACTGACTTCCACTGTCCTGGCACATTGGCCGGACTCCAGAGTCTCCTTAAGCCGGGTGAGAAATTCCACTTCCTGCTGGTATTTCTTCTCCCCGGTTTTTAACATTTTACGGGTGCGCTCTAGACGGCGTTCCACGGTTTCCAGGTCAGCCAGAATCAGCTCCATATTGATAGTATCAATATCGCGAATCGGGTCTACCTGCCCATCCACATGGGTTATGTTTTCATCTTCAAAACAGCGCACGACATGGATAATGGCATCCACTTCCCTGATATGGGAAAGAAACTTGTTGCCCAGTCCCTCTCCTTTGCTGGCTCCCCGCACCAGACCGGCAATATCCACAAACTCCACAGTAGTAGGCACAACCCGCTGGGGTTTAACCATTGCCGCCAGCTGCTCCAGCCGGGGATCAGGTACTTCTACTACCCCTACATTGGGATCAATAGTACAGAAAGGATAGTTGGCTGCTTCCGCCCCTGCTTTGGTAATTGCATTAAACAGGGTGCTTTTGCCCACATTGGGCAAACCCACGATGCCACAAGCTAATGCCATTTTTATTCAGCACCTCTTTCTATAAACTTCTTGATCGCTTTTTCCAGTTTAACCCGTTCCAGCCAGACCTGGTGGTTACAGCCCAGGCATTTCAGCCGGCAATCCGCCCCCAGGCGCAAAATCTGCCAGCGGTTGCTGCCACAGGGATGGGGTTTTTTTAATTCTACAATATCACCCTCGAGCAGTTTCAACACCATAGGGCCGGTTCTCCTCCTTCGTCAGTCCGCTCATAAACATCACCTGTTTGGGGTAGGGAATTTCCACCCCTTCCGCATTGAAGGCTTCCATCACCCGCCGTCGCAAAAGCCTTTCGATCTGAAATTGTTCCATAGGCCGTACCCGGGCAATGATGCGGATTACCACTTCCGATGGACCGAAGTTCTGCACCCCTAGCACCTGCGGCCCACTGACAATCAATTCCTTCTGTTCCTCTGCTACTTGCTGGCACACCCGTTCCAGCAAAGTTAATGCCCGGTCCAGGTCTTCTTCATAGGCAATGGGTACATCCACCGTAGCCAGCAGTGGACCGCGGTGGAAATTGGTGACCTGGTTAATTTGGCCATTGGGGATAATATGCAGCTGTCCACCGGCGTCCCGGATCTTGGTCACCCGTAAGCCCATATCTTCTACAAAACCCTGGACTCCGGCGGTTGAGATATATTCCCCTACAGTATACTGGTTTTCCAGGATAATAAAAAACCCGGTAATCACATCCCGGACCAGGTTCTGGGCACCAAAACCCACTGCCAGACCGGCAATTCCCGCTCCGGCCAGGATACTTCTGGTATCAAAACCGATGCGGTCCAGAATATTAATAATAACAAAGAAAATAACACTGTATTTTACCAGACTGTATAAAATCCCCCGCAAGGTCAAAGCCCGGCCTGAGCCCTTGATAAAGCGATTGATGCCAATGCGGCTCAGCCGTATGACCACCCAGGCACCCGCCAGGGTTAGCGCTATTGCCAGCCACATGTCCCAATTAGTTACCCACTGCACGAACCTTCCCCAGAAATTCACCTATCCCACCTCCTGCAACCGCGCCAGCCAGCTGCGGCGCAAACTATTGTCAGGTTGCTGTTCTATCCAGGGTAATAGCCACTCCTTTGCCTGACAGGGCCACTGGTTGCCCTGCCGGCTGGCCCATTGCCAGATCTCCTCTGCTCGCTGCCAGTCCGGTTTTTGTTGCCAGTAATCCACCAGCAAAACGGCATAACGGTCATCCCCGTAAGCTGCTGCCAGGGAATAAAAGGCGGGACTGAGGGGAAGACCTGCTTTTTGCCAGTTCTGCAACCAGTCCAGGGCCAAACCGGCCCGGCCGGCCCAGTCCAACAAGCGACTTTGCCCCAGCTTGTCGGTGTAAGGCAACCTGGACCAGAGGATTGCGGCTAATTCCTCCCGTCCGGGAAAAGCCAGCAAAGCTTCCATGGCTTCTAAAGCCTGCAAGGGGTCTTTACCGCAAAGCATGGCCAGAACCGGTTCCAGACCGGCCAGATCCCCCTGACCCAGCAGGGCCAGGGCAGCTTGCCTTTGCTGTCTTTCACTGCCTGTCTGCAGTAGTTGCCGCCAGTCAGGTTCCGGCGGGTTTACCGTTTCCGATTTCTTCTGACCCTGCCACCATTTTTTCAGCCAGTCCCACATGGGCATTACCTCCTGTTACTGGCCTGCTTTACGGTAAAACGCCTTGTAGCCTTCATAAGCAGCAAATATATCTACCTTGCTGGCAACCTCAAAAGGTGAATGCATAGAAAGCAGAGCTACACCGCAGTCCAGCACATCCATTCCCGTTTCAGCCATGAATTTGGCAATGGTGCCACCACCGCCTACATCTACTGCGCCAAGCTCTCCCACCTGCCAGGGCACATCGGCCTCGGAGAAAATCTGCAAAACCCGGGCCACAAATTCGGCATTAGCATCACTGGTACCGCTCTTGCCGCGCGCCCCCGTGTACTTGGTCACCACCAGTCCCTGCCCCAGACGGGCAGCATTATATTTGTCCACTACGCCTTCAAAGTTGGGGTCTACCGCCACACTGACATCGGCGGAAAGGGCCCGGGAATTGGCCAGTGCCCTTCGGAGCAGAATTTCATTGTAAGGCTGGCTCTGGGCATTGATCAGTTCTGCCACCATATTAGCAAAAAAAGCTGCCGTCATCCCGGTATTGCCGGTACTGCCGATTTCCTCTTTATCCACCAGCAAGGCTACAGCTGTATATTCCGGAGTTTCCGCCAGGTCCCGCAAGGCAGCCCAGGCTGTCCAGGCACAAACCCGGTCATCCTGACCAAAACCGCCGATCAGGCTGCGGTCCAGGCCCACTTCCCGCGCCGGACCAGCCGGGACCGCTTCCAGTTCCGCCCGGGCAAAATCCTCAGGTTCGATACCATACTGCTCCTTTAAAATCTTGAGCAGGGCAGCCTTGACCCTTTCCTTGGCCTCCTTATCTTCACAGGGAATGCTGCCTACCAGCAAGTTCAGCCCTTCGCCACTGATCACCTCTGCTGCCTTTTTCTCCATCTGTTTGGCTGCCAGATGCGGCAACAGGTCAGTGATGGTGAATACCGGGTCTTCTCCTTTTTCCCCGATAACTATCTGCAGGCGCTGTCCACTGCGGGTAAAGACCACGCCATGTAAAGCCAGAGGCAGAGCTACCCACTGATATTTTTTAATACCACCATAATAGTGGGTTTTCAGCCAGCCCAGTTTTTCCGCTTCATAGAGGGGATTGGGCTTTAAATCCAGCCGCGGCGCATCCAGATGGGCACCGATGATATTCAGTCCCTTTTCCAGGGGCTGCTGGCCGATAATAGCAGCAATAAAGGCTTTTTCACGGTAATTTAAATAAACCTTGAGTCCAGGCGTAACCTTTACTTCCCCGTTCATGACCAGGGCCAGGGGCACAAACCCGGACTGGACAGCTTCAGTTTCAAGATAAGCAACTGCTTCCCGTTCAGTTTTCCCTTCGGTTAAAAAACGAAGATATTCCTGATTGACCTGCTCAATCTGTTGCCTTTTATCAGCGTATATGTCCCAGGCATTGGCAAAATCCATGTTCTTCACCCCATTATAAATTTGTTTTCTGGCAACAATACTATTCTATCCCAAAAAGACCAGAAAAAAAAGACGGAACCCTCGATTCCGCCTTAAAATCCCCCGAGAAATTGTTTGAGGTTATTCAAAATCATTGAACTATTTACTGCTTTAAAGAATTCTGCCAGAGCGCCTGTTTTTTCCTGAGCAACCAGGGGCGCCATGGGAGCCAGTACCAGCAAAAAGATGGCCAGCCCCAGGGTGCTTTTGGCCAGGCCAGCAGCTCCGCCAGCCAGCCGATTGATTAACCCCAGGGGGGTCGCATCCATCAGCTTGCCCAGCATCCTGGCAGTAAGGCGGACAAGAGTAGTCACCCCGATAAACAGCAAGCCAAAAGCTATCCCTTCCACCAGGGCCAATCCCACCATGCGATACACCGCTTCCGCCGCATTGTGAACCAGAGGATCCTGAGTGGCCTGGCCCAGCTGAGCCAGCAAGTGTTCAAATTGTCCTTTGGCCGCCGGGTCCTTGACCAGCTGGTTAATGGCGGTCTGCATGGTGGAGGTGGAAATTTTTGCTGCCGGCAGGGCATATAGCTCCCGGGGTACCGGCAGGATTTTTTGTAACAGGGCCAGCCAGGCGGGACTGTCTTTCCACTGCTGAAAGAGCATATTTCCCAGTTGCCGGTAATAGAGAAAACCGGCCAGCATCCCCAGTCCATAACCAACCAGCCCGGCCAGAGTTTGTAAAAAGCCGCGCCGCAGGCCCTGGATCAAACCATAGAGCAGAAAGATTGCCAAAATGATATCTAACCAGTTCAAAGGCCTCACTCCCATTTTATTGGATGAAGTTATATTCGTTTTCAAACGGTGTAACTCCTGCTTTTTTCAATCCTTGTTTTACTACATTTTCTTAACATTTAAAAACCCGCCCTAAATAAAGGGCGGGTTTTTGCTTGCCTTAACCACCAAGATAAGCTTTTTTAACCTCTTCACTTTGGGCCAGTTCCTGAGCCGGACCGCTCAGTACGATCTTACCGGTTTCCAGCACATAGGCCTTATGGGCAATGGACAGGGCCATATGGGCATTCTGCTCTACCAGCAAGATGGTGGTACCGGTAGCATTAATATCCTTGATAATATTAAAGATCTCCTGCACCAGAATCGGGGCCAGACCCATGGAAGGCTCATCCAGCAATAATACCCGGGGCCGGGACATGAGGGCCCGTCCCATCGCCAGCATTTGCTGCTCCCCACCGGAGAGGGTCCCAGCCAGCTGCTTCAACCGTTCCTTCAAACGGGGGAAGCGTACAAACACCTTCTCCATATCTTCCTGGATACCCTGCTTGTCATTGCGCAGGTAGGCTCCCAGCTCCAGGTTTTCCAGCACGGTCAGGTTGGCAAAAACCCGCCGGCCTTCCGGTACCTGGGAAATCCCCATTTTCACGATATCGGGAGCTTTTTTACCGGTGATATTCTGCCCTTCGAAGTAGATAGCTCCGGATTTGGGTTTGAGCAAACCGGAGATGGTTTTCAGGGTTGTACTTTTGCCCGCCCCGTTGGCACCGATCAAAGTCACGATTTCCCCTTGGTTTACCTCCAGGGAGATCCCCTTGAGAGCGTGGATTGCGCCATAATAAACATCGATATTCTCTACTTTTAGCATCAATGGTGGACCTCCTCTCCCAGATAGGCTTCAATAACCTTGGGATTATTCTTGATTTCAGCCGGGGTGCCATGGGCGATTACGGTGCCATAGTCCAGCACATATATGCGTTCACAAACATTCATTACCAGGCTCATATCGTGTTCGATCAGCAGAATCGTCAAGTGGAACTGGTCCCTGATCCACTTGATCATATTCATCAGTTCCAGAGTTTCCTGCGGGTTCATCCCGGCTGCCGGTTCGTCCAGAAGCAGCAGCTTGGGCTGAGTGGCCATGGCCCGGGCGATTTCCAGCCGCCGCTGTTCCCCGTAGGGAAGGTTTTTGGCCCTTTCATTAACCCGGTGCTCCAGCTTGAAGATTTTTAAAAACTCCATGGCCTTTTCCCGCATTTCTTTCTCACCCTGAAAATGCCGGGGAGTGCGTAAAATGGAATCCAGAACGGAATGTTTGGCATGGAAATGATAGGCGATCATAACATTTTCCAGAACAGAGAGCTCTCCGAACAGCCGAATGTTCTGGAAAGTCCGGGCCATACCGGACTGGGTAATCTGATAGGGCTTCATGCCCACAATGCTTTTGCCATCAAAAAGGATATCCCCTTCAGTGGGTTTGTAAACCCCGGTCAGGAGGTTAAAGACCGTAGTCTTACCGGCACCATTGGGCCCGATCAAACCGATAAGTTCCCCTTTGTTCAGGTAAAGATTGCAGTTGGAAACCGCTTTCAGACCCCCGAACTGAATGGTGAGATTTTTAGTTTCCAGCAAGGCCACGACTATCACCTCTGTCTTTCTTGAAGATATCCAGGCTGAGTTCCTTGTTACCCAGCAAGCCCTGGGGTCTGAACAGCATGGTTATAATCAACACGATAGAATAGATAATCATGCGCAACTCGGGGTAGTCGGCCAGATAAGCGGAAATCAGAGTAACAAATACCGCTGCTGCAGCTGAGCCAGACAAACTCCCCAAACCGCCTAAAACTACATAAACTAGAATTTCGAAGGACTTGAGAAAACCAAAAGAGTTGGGATGCACGATGTAGAAGTAATGGGCGAACAGGCCACCGGCCAGCCCGGCAAAGAATGCACCCATGGTAAAAGCCATAACCTTATATTTGGTGATATTGATTCCCATGGACTCTGCGGCAATCTCGTTTTCCCGGATGGAGATACAGGCCCGGCCATGGGTAGACCAGAGGAAGTTTTTGATCACTACATAGGAACCTACGCAAATCCAGAAGACCCAGTTAAAAGTACTGTATGGAGGAATCCCCATAAACCCGGAAGCTCCACCCACATAGGGGATGTTCAGAATCATAACCCGAATGATTTCCCCCATCCCCAGCGTGGCGATGGCCAGGTAGTCCCCTTTTAAACGCAGGGTGGGCATACCGATGATAAAACCGATAAGCGCCGCTGCCAGGGAACCCGCCAGCAAAGCGATTACAAACAGCAGCCACTGGGGGATAGCTACACCAGCGGCAGCCCACTGAGGAGCCAGCTTAACTGTAATGACTGCGGAAACATAACCACCTACAGCCATAAAACCGGCATGACCGATGGAAAACTGACCGGTAAAACCATTGATCAGGTTTAAGCTAACAGCCAGTATAATGTTAATTAATGCAGTAACCACAATCCGCTGCCAGTAGGGACCGATAATCCCCTGGTTAAACAGGAAGGTAAAAGCCAGCCAGACAGCGGTCATAATCCCGGCGGTAGTCAGAGTTTTGGTCCAGTTCATCTTCATCTGTTATATCACCTACACTTTCTCCCGCACGTGCTTGCCCATAATACCGGAGGGCTTGACCAGCAAGATAACGATCAAAATCAAGAAGGCCACAGCGTCCCGATAGGTGGACTTGAAGAAACCGCTAACCATGGCTTCAGTAGTGCCCATCAGCAAACCACCGATAACCGCACCGGGAATGCTGCCGATACCGCCCAGAACGGCGGAAACGAAAGCCTTTAAGCCCGGCATAATCCCCATCAGCGGGTCGATGGAGTTATAGTAAATTCCCACCAGCACCCCGGCAGCAGCAGCAAGGGCTGAACCAATGGCGAAGGTGACGGAAATGATATTATCCACGTTAATACCCATCAGGGCAGCTGCTTCGGTATCATGGGAAACCGCACGCATAGCTTTTCCGGTTTTTGTACTGTGTACAAACCACTGTAAGGCCAGCATCAACACAATGGAAATAGCCAGAATCCAGATCTGCTGGTTGTTGACCACCAGCCCGCCCAGGTTATAGGTATGCTCACTCAATAAACCGGCAGGATAAGTCCGGGGCTGCGGGGTAGCCACATACATAGTGCCATATTCAATAAAGAAGGAAACACCGATAGCAGTAATCAAGACCGCAATCCGCGGTGCATGCCGCAAGGGCTTGTAAGCCAGTTTTTCAATGGTAACCCCGATCAGGGCACAAACCAGCATAGCCAGCAAAATCGCCGGAATCAGCGGCAAATGCAAGTAGGTAGTAGCCAAAAAGCCGGCAAAAGCGCCTAACATGTAAATATCACCATGGGCAAAGTTAATCAGACGTATAATACCATAAACCATGGTATAACCGAGTGCGATCAAAGCATAGATACTTCCAAGAGAAATGCCATTTATCAATTGCTGTAAAAATTCCAAGATTTTCACCCCTTTGACTTACATAGGGATGAGGGGGCAAACACCCCCTCATCCTGGTTATTCTACCTTAGGGATTAACTTTTGTTCTAAAGACCTGTTTGCCATCCTTCATTTCCAGAATAGCAGCGGCTTTAATCGGGTTATGCTGTTCATTCAGAGTGATGGTACCGGTTACTACCTTCAGGTCCTTGGTAGCAGCCAGAGCTTCTTTGATCTTGGCGGGATCGGCAGCGCCAGCCCGTTCAATAGCATCAATCAGCATCAGAGCAGCATCATAACCCAGCACAGCCATGGAGTCAGGAACCTGACCGTACTCTTTCTTATACTCTTCCACAAACTTCTGAACTTCCGGATCGGGGTCAGTAGCAGCATAGTGGTTGGAGAAGTAAGTGCCATTTAACGCTTCAGCGCCAGCGATATCCACCAGTTTGGGGCTATCCCAGCCATCGCCGCCCATGAAAGGAACAGTAATGCCCAGCTCCCGGCCTTGCTTTATAATCTTACCTACTTCTTCGTAGTAACCGGGTACATAAATTACATCAGGGTTTTTGCCCTTGATTTTAGTCAGAACAGCTTTAAAGTCGGTGTCCTTCTGGACATAGCCTTCTTCAGCTACAATGGTGCCACCATTCTTGGTAAAGGCTTCTTTGAAGAAAGAAGCCAAACCTTTACTGTAGTCAGAGCTGGTATCGATCATGATGGCAGCAGTCTTAGCACCTAAGTCCTTGGTAGCGAAGTTAGCCATCACTGTACCCTGGAAGGGGTCGATGAAGCAGGCCCGGAAAACCCATTCATTAACCTGGCCGTTCTCGTTTACCGTTACCTTAGGGTTAGTAGCCGAAGTAGACAACAGCGGAACTTGAGAAGCAGTTACCACCGGCACTGCTGCCAGGGTGTTACTGGAAGTAGTAGCACCTAGAATGGCCACAACCTTGTCCTGGTTGATCAGTTTGGTAGTGGCATTGGCAGACTCGGCAGGTTCGGATTTGTTATCCGCAACCACCAGTTCTAACTTCTTACCGCCCAGAACACCGCCAGCTTCATTCTTCTTTTTGAAAGCCAGCTTAATACCATTGACAGCAGCCTGACCAAAGGTAGCTACACCACCTGTGGTTTCGAAGTTACCGCCAATTTTAATGACATTATCAGCAGAACCAGAGCCGCCTTCCTTTTTCTCCCCGCCGCCACTGTTACCGCCGCAACCGGTGGCTACCAGGGACAATGCCAACAAACCAGCCAACACAGCACTTGCCTTTTTCTTCAGCATTCTTTTTCCCCCTTTTGTTTTTTTTACCCGACCTTAGACTGCCCTGTTTTCTCCTGAAAAGAAAAACAGGAGCAAACCTGCAGAATAAGGCCAACCTCGTCGCCGTCCTGCTGTCCTGCCCCCTTCGTTACAACATTGTAACTGTTGTATATAACCTTTCTACTGGCAGCTTTATTATATAATTTTTGAGTTAAAACTGTCAACAAAATTTTTTATTATGCTTTTTGCGATGTACCCTTTTTCAGAATGAAAATTGCTAAAAATATTATAAATAAATTTTTTTAAACATTATCATTCAGTTGTTTAGCAAGGATAACGGTATCTCT
>NZ_BDLQ01000005.1:0-20675 GCF_002049255.1 Carboxydocella sp. ULO1
AGAACAGGAGTCCTTAATTACATATAATTACATAAATGTCATATATACCATAATGCGTAATGACCAAAACATAGTTGACTACCATTCATAAAATTAATGCAACGCTACTGCCAGAAAATAGGTATTTCTATGCCCGAAAGTACCGGGAAAGCAAAAACCATCTTCATCGCCGCGCCTTGGTTTTCACAGCACGGAAGTTAGTGCGTATGGTTGAGCTCTGCTGCGCAACAACTGTTTCCATTCGCATTAGGCAACAGGGTGGTTTTTTGTTACCTTTTTTAAAAAAACTAAACTAGAAAATATTTACTTTATGGTCTTGACATATTACCGTATGTCTTTTTTCGTTTATCAATTTTATGATAATACATACCCTAACATGATTTTGTCATAAAAAACAGGGGACTATTTATTCCCCTGCATTTCTTCTTCAGCTTCCTCAACCTCTTTTGGTTTCGGCCAAATCTCTTAACGGAACATCGTGATTACACCAGTTACTGGCAGCAGCCGTTTTGGTTAAAAAAATAATCACCTCATCATCTGCCTGCCAATCTGTACAATATACCTGGATTAAATGTTCCTGAATGAACTTCGTCTTGTTTATTTCCTCTCCTAGTTGATAATAACATTCCTTATAATCACTGGTTCCAAAAAACTGAGAAATTTTTTTCCCATGTACTTACTCCTTTCTTACCATATATTATATTATTATTTAAAAATTCGTCATTTTTGCATAAAAATCCTCCTATTTATAGCTTGCACATAAAAAAATGGCCCGCTGGGCCAAAATCAACTTATTTCCTCCAGTAAGTTATCACCAAAAAAGGGCGCAGCCTTTTTTCCGGCTATAACGCCACCATGATAAAGAAAACGAATTATTTCTTTTACCTTTTTGTTGTCAGCCGCTTGTTTAAGTATTTTGCGCATTTCACTGCCTGCAATTCCCGCAATGTCTGTATACAGGCGTTAGCCAGGGGCAAATCATGGTTTGCTACCAGAACACTGGCAGCCAGAAGGAGCTGCTTCTTCTCGCTGGGGACGATTTTTAAAAGTACGCCAGAGTATTTAACAGCGATTCTATATCTGCCATACTTTCATTGCTTGCCAGCTAGATTTTACTTCTTCAAAAGTAGTTTTTCCCAGCCGGTAAAGATTTCATAATCTCGCCATTGAGATTAGGCGCGGGAAAGAGTTTCAAATCCAAAGGGAATTAGGAAATGTTTAAAGTGCACCCACTTGGAACCCTTGAAAATCAATGCCTCCAGAGCCAGTTTGCGAGAGGTTCTTCTAAACCCCTATAAAATCCCGTTTTCATAAAATCTAAAAACCAGCAAACCCTTGATATGACTGGCGCGAGATGGTCTCGGGTTTTCTGCCAACCTCCAACCTTTCACAAGTTATTTTACACAATCCTTTCCTCCCACTCAATACCTTAACAAAAAAATTTTCGGCAGAACCGGAATAAATTCACACTCCCATTTCAGAGAAAGGTGAGCCACCCTGAGGGCGAAGTTGATGTCTGTCAACAGTTTTACCACCAGATTACGCTAGCTGCCTTTCAAAACCAAAACCTTTTCGCCATAGCAATAGGTTTGGTGTACCAAATATTAGCCCTCCAGACAAAGCTCCTGTTTTGCTGCTCTTTCCTGCATATCTAAAACCGGTAGGGGACTATCGAAGGATGTCTGCAATAAAACTTTCTTAACCCTTTCTGATTGTTAATAAGCAAGGCTTCTGTCCGGATAAAAAAATACCAGTCTCATGCAGACCGATATTGGTAAGATATTTCTTCAAGAAGATATGCCAGAAAGTATGGAACCCGGTGTCAGTCCCGCTGACAGTTTAAACACCTTCAGCCTCCCCAGGGCTGACTTGATAAAACACTTCATCAGGCTTTTTCTCAAACCTAATGATTTTACCCTTATTTCCCATTTTTCTTGATCAGCGGCAAGCCTCGCTCAACCTCCGTAGCCAAGCCAAGGGCCACTGGTGCAGGAAGTATGCCGCTCCTTTTAATAACAATACGTCGCTTGTTCCCCACAAACCACTCATACTGTGGATGATTGGAATCTAACCTCTCTTTAGGCCGGGGGTAATGAATGGGTAGATCCGATTGTACACTGAACAAAGACCTCAATTCATCCAGCAGGTTATTAAATCTACTTTCACCATAGTAATCACGCATCTTATTGAGAAAATCCTGCTTTAGTGGTACTCCGTTCACGAATTGCCAGCCGGAATACGGCTCAATGGATTTTAGTCGCTTCTCCCAATCTATGATTTCAACCTTATCCACAGTAACCTTTACTGAACCAAACCTCAGGGGTTTGGCGTAACCCAGCCGGTGAAATATCCCTTCTTCCAGTTCTAGCGCGTAAAGTAGTGCGCCTAACTCCAGCCGGTGCAGGTTTTCAAAGTCTAAAGTAAAGGTAAATGTAGCCCCTGGCTTTAACACACCCTCAACCGTGCGGTTCTGATCGCTTTTCTCTTTACTACAGTATTCTTCAGATTTCGCTTCACCATGATGGCGGTAAAATTTGCGTCCTCGCAACCGTGCCTCCTCAGTATCATAGGTTACTGTCGGGTCTGGTTGACCCGCAGCATCTAGTAGATAGAAAAAAGTGGTAGTAGGCTTGGGAGCTGAGAGGATAGCTAGAGTAATTTTATCTTCGGTTTCATAATTTCCTATAATTTTACCGTGGGAAAAGCGCACCCGTCCTGCGTAGGCAGCCCGCTCACCAGTACCTTTATCTCCTGCCTTCTCGTGCACCCACCCGAAAACCCGACAGGCAGGGCAGAGAGTGTTATAGTCGCGACAACGTTCAAAGTGTTTCGGCAAGAATTTTTGTCGAGGATATTTATATCTGATACGGGGTATGCACACTGGACGCAGCATCTTTATTGTCTTATGCCTACCATTATCCTCGCACAGCGCATACACCAGGTCACCTGTCCTTAATTCACGCCCTTTTTCTACGAATGTGCTGGGTTGAGGTATATCCTTTGTACTGTTAGGCCACCGCTGATCTCCCAATTTTTCTACCGTCTTTCGCAAACGTTCCCAGTACCCGCTCAGGTGGTTGTTATACTCCTTGACAACTTCATCATCGCATTTTAATAAACAGTGGTTAGGAATTTCTTCCACCTGCTGTGGGTCAGGTTGCTTATCATCACGACGGAAAAAAAGCCTTTCATTTCGTTTTATTTCAATATTAGGCCCGGTCACATGCAGCCAGCCGTAAACCTTGATGTACTGCTCATCTCCGACAAGCGATTCATGTTCATTTACAGGGAGAACTTTCGTAGCCTTGTAAACACCATTTCGTACTTGTTTTACTAATGCGGCCACACGCATACCATCTTTAGCACCTTCAGGCAATTTATTCTTACTGGGATATCCTGCTATAACACTTGCCGCACAATCCATCCGTTCCAAGAGCGCTCCGTTTTCATCAATTTTTACAACGCGGACCGGAATCATGTTTTCCGGCGCACGGGAGATACGATACTCAAGGGGAAAATTATCTTTCTGAAACACTGCAAAGCATGAATTAGTAACCGCTTCAAATACAGAGCGAATCATCCCGCGCAGGCTACTGGCTGGTAACGCCGGCCTACCTTCGTACTGAAAGAAGCGGTAGGTCTTGTGGCCATTCTCTTCCTTCACAGCATGCGAATCGGAAATAAACAGCGGCGTGACAGCTTCTACTTTGCACGTAATACGCCCGGTCAGGCCCACGTAGCGGTCATGGGTTGGTGGTAAGCAATTGCCAAGGACGTGGTTGTCAGGACGGTTTTCCAGATATCTTACAAAATTGTATGGATTGTGGAAGCGATACTCACATGAACTTTCTTTTATAATCCTTAAGTTACGAGCTCGCGGGCCTTTTTCTCCTTGCACAATGTCGAACTCAACCCTCATACCCTTGTTTGGATCAACTCCCTTCAACCACGTTAAATGAAAGAATACATCGTTCCCACCATCGTCAGGACGAATAAAACCAATCTGTTTTTCCGGGTAAACACTTTTAATAGTCCCCTTCATGATGGTGGGCCTCCTTCCACTCGCTAAAGCCGGTATACCAAATAAACTTCACCCGGCCAGCGCTGCTGAATACCTTGTAATGAAGTTGTATTCGCCTCCCCATGCTAGGGTAACTCAATTTAGCCGCCGCCACCCGTTCTTCTTTCCAATCTTTTTGGTCCCGCTCATTTTCGTCCCGCTTACCCCAGAGCAACGCCGTTTCATTGTACTGGTGGAACATCATGTCCGGGTGTTCTTGCCAGTAGTCTCGTATAACGTGCTCATCTGGCAATAGCTTAATACCCGCAGGGCCGACAAAGCGCCAGTCAAAAACCGTAATATTTCTTCGAAGCATGAGATCGCCGCCGTCCCCGAATATTCGCCCGCGCTCTAGTAAAGCAATATTTTGTGGCAGCGTGTTTTTTTCAAAAGCAATCTCACTTACGTATTCCCATACACGGAAAGGCATGCCAGCCAGATCCCACTGTGTAAGGAACTTCAGTAAATTACTCTCGGTACACTGCCCACCCAGGATGGTAAGTTCTGACTTGTCACACCTGGACTTGCAAACCTTTTCAACCATTTTTTTAAAATCTACCCGCGGCCAGAGACTCATGGCACCTCTCCTTTCAGGTAGTATTGATCAACAACTCCGAAATAACTATCTTCAGTAAGCTTGATTTGCTCCTGACGCTGAAATTGCTGTATAGTCTCATGAAAGGAATCTACCCATTTTTGAACCAGAGCTGTCCAGCCATCCATATCCGATTTCACCGACACAGTGGTATAGACGCCGCTTTTCTTGGATGTCAGCTTAAGCTTCGTTAGACCCGGTGGAGCATCTTCCGGCAATAAATAACCGAAGGTGGCGACCCATCTAGTCAACTTCAACTTGCCAAATCCTTTGGCGCCGCCAAAACCTATGTTCAACCAGCCTTCGCTCAGGTCGCGGAGCACCATGAAAAGCCAGCCCAGTTCCCACGGATCAGGGTTTTCCAGATGTAGCCGTAAAGTGAAGGCTGGACGCCACAGGGCCAGGGCGTCAAACTTCGCTCCTTCAGCCCCACCGCCTGTGAAGCGGTCGATTGCCAGAAAGTCCAGCATCTTGTAAACTGGCTTGGACTGCCCTTCAGTTGCCTCATAAGGTGCATCTTCAACAATCAGGCGGCTGCCAAGCCTGGAACTGCCGAACAGACGACAGGCCAGACAGAGTAAATCCTCGCTGACTTCAGCGTTACCGGGTATGCTGGCCTTTTTAAGCAGACTATCGCAGCTTTCCAGTGGCAGTCTCCTTTCTTTATTGCTGTCCCGCACGTTAGTATCGCACGCTGGGCAGCAGCGCAGAAAATCCTCTTTATCAGCAGCATGCAATGTGGCAAGAGTCCGTGCTAGTCGCTCTGCATGGAAACGCAAAACACCGCGCAGGCCAGCTCCTGTCAACACGGGATTCTGCCAATCACTCCACTGCGCTAGCAGCGGGGCATGGTCAAAGCCGCTTGCAGCGGCAGCCATAGTCTCATTAGTCAGCATAAGCCCTTCGGCTTGCAGTGTCCCGGTCAGCGAAAGCCAACCGCGTGCCGCAACTGGTTTCCCGTTTACAGCGTAACATTTAATAGAGCTAATTTTTTTTTCAAGCCAACCATCAACTGGTATAGCCAGCTGCCATGGCTCGTCGTTTTTTAAAAAGGCCAGCACTCGCTCTGGCTTGTCCAAACAAAAAGTTTTAAATTGCAAATTGTCTAGATTAAAAGCACCCAGTCCGCGCGCTACTCGTCCTCCCAACCAAAGACGTCCTGCATTCCATTCGGCCAGCCCGGCAGCCAACAGCAATTCATCTTCAGGTGTAGTATCGCGTAGTTCCATCCTAAGTTCAAACTTAGACCTGGCCGGCAATACCTCCAGGTCAAACTTCACCGCGCTGACTCTTGCGGCCGTACCGGTCACCCTATCAATGCCCACACCGTCGCGGATCATGGGCCGGGGGGGAGTATCAATGGGGCGAGCGTTGAAGACTAAAAGCCGCGAAGCTCTCGATGAGCTTCCCTCTTCGTCACCGGGATTAATATTGCCAAAGAGCTGGCAGACCCTGCAGTCACAGGGTTTCTTTTGTTCTCCCTCGCTTCCGCCAAGTGCCTTGCAAGGTTTTTCCCCCAGGCGAAGTGCCAGTTTTGTGAGTAAGGTGCGCAGTGCTCCAGCAATCGTCGAGCCAGGGATGAACACTTGTCCCTCCGCATCACGCCGTACCAGCGCATCGGTCAAACCATTACCCTCTCCGCTGCCGATGTGGAAGGCGGTACGGGCCGTCAGTGTTGCTGTAATCACCCTGTATATCATTGTACACCTCCTTTTTCCTCTCGCACCAACATGGTAAGCCATTCAGCCAGACGCTCGACACCGCAACGATGAAGGTAAGCATCTTCTTTACTTAGATATTCTAATGCTTCTCGGATTGTTTTGATGCCTTCCTTACCTGCGTTAATGAAGTAGTTTTCTTTTGCGCGTTGACCGTACTCCTTCTCCCCAATGACCTCAACTAGAGCCTCATCAGGCTGACCGAAAGCCTTTTCATGAACATCCATTGCAGTCAGACGCTCGATTAATTCTTCACACGAAACATCACTATGAGTATATAACCAGCGGGCTATCGTACCAAAATATTTGTTAAACTTCTGCTCGTGCTGCTGCTTGATTCCCAATAGTACATCCCTATGTTTCTCTAATTCATCTTCCCAGCATTCCATAAAAGTTTCCCAATCACTATCCAAATAACTGCTTTCTAACCACATCTTCGGGTCTAGCCGAATGGCACTCTCCTCGATGTACCGGCTATGTTCATATACCGGATGGTTGAAGGCTATGCGCCCAAAGCCTTCATTGCGCCGCACGCCAATACCCTCGGTTTCCAGCTGCTGCATCCTCGCCCTCCAGTCTTCTGGAGGGTTTTTTAGGGATATCAGAACCACTGAGCCGGCCACAAGGGCCAAATCGCGCCAGCGCGGCAGGCCCAGAGTGGCGTTGAAACCATCCACCACCCGTGTCCGTGCGTACACATCATGCATATCTACTGGTCCCAGCCCTAAAGCCTCTTCCAGCCATTCTTTGGTAAACGCCGTCGGCTGCTGTCCCCACATGTTTCCAATGATTGTATCTGTCAACAGCGTTAGCGTAATTTTTTGGGTCGGGTCATCAATGCGCTTTTCTAATGGCAATTGAATCCAACTCTGTGGACAGTCATCACTTAATAGCTCCAGCCAGGCAGTAACCTTGCCGTAGCCGCGCTGTCGCCCCTTGCCCAGCCATAAGGTTAGCGGTGTTTTTTCAGCAATGTCGGTCATCTGTTGTAAACATTCCCAGGCTGCCTTACCGGCGCAGAGCAATTCGCCCACAAAATATTGCCCGTTGCATAGTACGTTATAACCATACAGGTCACCTCTGGCGGCTCTTTGACTTTTTTCATCGATGCGTAGGTGCATCTCGAAAGATCGTTGAGGCGAAAAGGTCCTCTTTAAGTTTACAAATTCACCCACTGTTTCCAATCGGCTTCCACATTCAACACACTTGTTACTGTCAGACTCCCATGCTAGATAAACCCCGTGTCCCTTGTTTTCCTCTTGAAACGGTACCACACTGCATGTCCAAAGAGCCAGAGGTGCGGGAATGGTTGGGTAAAGGTGGTTGTTACGGAAGAATGCTGGATACAGCACGGGGAAACTAACTCCGCCACGGAAGAATAAGTACACAAAATTATGGTAGATCTCTGGGGCAGCTAGATTACAAAGTTTAGAAGCCCTACCCGCCAGCGCACCTTGTAGAACACTGCCGGAGATAAACGGGCGGGTATAAAACTGATTCCCGGCAGAAGCGCGCTGGGCAATCAACAAAGGCTCCTCAAGACGAATGATTACCCTGATTCGTACAGCTCTATCTCTTGATGTATTAACTTTTTTGATATCCGCTTTGTTAGCGGGTTCCTCAGGCTTCGCTGGGTTCCCTCGCATCCATTTTTGGTCAAAGCGCGTCAGGAACCACTCTTCCCAGGATTGACTGGCTGGTCTTTTGGCCTCATCCACCCCGTCCACATCAATTAAATGAATAACACACTCGCCAAGACCGCGCCGCCGTGAGCGTCCCAACTGGCGTACATTTCGCGCCGCCGCTACTAAGAACGCCGCTTCATCCAGGGCATTATCATCGTTGCGAAGGCATGTTACGGTGAAGCAAAACTCCTGCCCGGCAGCCCCTTCCTCCAGGGAGAACAACTTGTGTGGCTCGGCCCGACGCGTGCGGGGGTTAATACGAACTCGCCAGACTACCTTTGCGTCTTTGGCCCGTTTTTCTACCGGCCACGCCGAAGAAATCCGCCAGCGTTTGACCTGCGCCGACGACCCGAATAGACGCGTAATGATCTCGTTCTCTGTAAGCATCGCAAGCGAAGGAAGCTTTAACAGACGGCATGCCCCGTCACGCAACAGCCCAGCTACTGTGCTGCCCCGCAGCACCGGCGTGCCGTCAGCCTCCCGCAGCAGAGCAGAATCCAAGTTGAAACCTGACCCATATCCCGCACCAATATGATAGTTGGACCTCAACTCGATCTTAAAAGTCAGCGTGAGCATTTTTAACCCTCCTCATATTCCCGGCGCGGTTTGTCCAGGCTCAAAGCAAAGTCCCATGCGTCCAGAAGATCGGGGAGGCTATGTCCGTACCAGTAGTGATCCTGGTCTCTTAACAAATGGCGCCAATAACCCTTCTCGTTACCCCCCAATAATTTAAGGGCCGCTTTCACCGCAGCATCCTGATCTTGAGCACTTCTTTGCTCAAGGCGTAGTAACAATTTCTGCAGTTTATTCTCCCATCGAACCAGCTTTTCGGAATTCAAAAAATCTGGTAGGTTAGTTATATCGTACAGATCTTTTAGCTCAGATAGTCGTTTTTTAGGGCAAGCGCGCAAATTCCATCGCTGTTCAATCAACTGTTTTACCGGCAGACCCCATTCATCTCCCTCGTCAACTATCCAGTAAGGACGCAAGGTAGGACGCACCTCCCCCTTTCGCGGTTCGGACACCAGCCGCCCTCCACGAACGACCTCAAAGTTAACCACCGAACAGGGGTTTCCGTTAGAAGAAGATTTTTTTTGATCAAAAAACCGTTGTTTGCAAATCCGCTTAGCCTCTTTCAGCCTTGACTCACCGGCTTCGTGGGCCAGAGCATAAGGGAACTTACACTTGCAAATGACCACAGCTACTGAAACAGTAGATACATAGTTTTCTAGTCCTACCTTCTTTGCCAATTTTGACATTTCAGACTCATATTCCTGACAGAAACACCGGGCAAAATCCAACGCCCAGGGCGCCGGGATGAGGGCAAACAGGTCATCCCCACCCAAAATCAGAGGCAGTACAGGAATAAAATCAGGGCGGTCTTCCAACTGATTATGATCCATCATTATCATTTTCGTCGGCTTGGCCAATGCCCGACGAATTGCTTGGCTCAGCCCTCTGGATAGTGCGCGCATCTGCTCAGGACTCTGACATTGGCTGAATACCTCGCCCATCGAGTTCCCGTCAGCCAGCAGGTAAGCCACGTATCGCCGCGTGTCGTAATCAGCGATATCCTCCAGTGGATCCTTTACTGAGCGCTCCCTGCGCTTTGTTTTTCCTGGCCAATCAGCCCTGGTTAACCCCTCTTCCCCTACTACCTCCTGATAAAACGCTTTCAGGAACAAACCCAGCTCATCTGCATCTGCTCGTTCAGCGCTTTTGTTCAGACACGATACACATAGATATTGTGGCTTTTCATCCTCATGATAAACCCGATGCTCTACGGCCAATCCCGTACCGCACGATGCACAAATGGCCATATACGGGAATTGCTCCTGGTTCTGCCAGTCTTCAAACCAGCGTTTTTTCCGCCTCAAACCTTCTTCGGCCTCCACGCTGGCCTGGCTAAAGTAGCGGCCAACCTGCACCGGTTCGGCTACCGTCAACGTGCCCCCTGTTGCAAGGCGATAAATTTCTGCCAGGTGCTCACCAAAATCTCGGGCCTGATCAGCATCGTTAAAGAGGATACGGAAACTGCCGCCATCATTAATAATAATATCGGTGGTGGGATTACCTCCATAGAGTGGCAGTAAATATCCAGGAACCTCCGCACAAAAACGGGAGAGTAGCTGGCTGCCACCCACCACTTCACGCAAACGGGACGAGCGGAAGATAAAATCTTGAATTTTGTCAGCCTCAGCTGCCAGAAGATAACGAATCACGGCAGTACCTCCTTACCTCAAATTAGGGGGCAGAAAGTGATTCATGCCGCACAACTCACAGAGTTTAGACCAGGGCAACGTCTCGGCGCATAATGACAATTCGCTCATCCGCTGCCCCAGAAAATCTTCAAAGTTGGCTTCAACAAATTTTAGTGCATCCTCGGCCCAGTCACGTGGAACTGCAAAATACTTGTGCGCCAACTTGTTGCGTTTATCGAGGAAAGAATCCCAACCATTATCGTCTCCAAACATATTCTTCTGGTCCTTCCACCACGTCGCCATCGGAGATGACATTTGCACAATAATGTCAGGGTCATTTTTCTTTCTAAATCCATCGAAAGGAATATCTTTTTTGA
Organism: Carboxydocella sp. ULO1; assembly: GCF_002049255.1. Classification (NCBI taxonomy): domain Bacteria; kingdom Bacillati; phylum Bacillota; class Clostridia; order Eubacteriales; family Clostridiales Family XVI. Incertae Sedis; genus Carboxydocella; species Carboxydocella sp. ULO1. The sequence goes on from NZ_BDLQ01000005.1 coordinate 10,637, forward strand.
TATTTATTTCCTCTTTTTCAGGCTTTGTCAAGCTATCAAAGACTTTGGATATTTCAGGTGTTTTCTCATCAAGCTTTTCCAAAAATAAATTATAATGTTGATGGTTTTTTACTAATTGGACCAATCGTGCTATCATTATAATCTCGTTGACTCCTCCGGCCCGCAAGAATGCCGAGCGGTAATCCTGGTTGTATTCAATTAACCGCCTTATACGTTTTAATTCATCGTAAACATATAGTTTCACTGACTGAAGATCTCCGTAAAATCTTTTGGGAATATTTTCAAAATTGGCACCCTTGATTTCATACCATTTATTCCCTAACTCAACCACCGCACTGGGCTGGTCAAAATTACCTAGCATTTGCGCCGCCTCTTTTGCACCTCGAAAGTCGCCACGGTCCCATTTTTCGTAGTAATCCAGAAACAATATTATTTTTTTTATCGGCTCTTCCGTATCCGGGATTACAGTTTTCATTGAATCTCGAATTTTTGTCAACAATTCTCTTGCCTCGCGGAATTGATATCGTTCGTATAATATACGCACACGCTCCCACTCACGCAAAGCAAACTCCTTGTAAGGGTTAGATATCTCACCGATTTTACAACTAAATCCATAAGGCCGGCGACTTTTGGGGTCATAATCTTCAAAATCTACGTAGGAGATCCGCGCTCCGGCGTAAGCTGCATACAAATACGCGCCTGTAACCATACTCTTTTTTCCGCCTGTTATATCGATAACAACATCTTCTTCATCGTGCAAAACCTCCACCAGTGTTTTAAAGATATCAGCCGGGTTGTCTGGGGTAGGATAACCCGGTTTACCAGCTGTCTGTTCGCCATGGAAATGCGTGTCCTTCCGAATTAGCCCTTTATCCTTTAGGTACTCGACCGCAGTGACAATATGATTGGCGAAAGTGCTCCATGCTCCATAGTTACTGTAGCCGTTTTCATTTAGCAATAAGACAATTTTTTCAGGCTTATATACACATATAGATTGGAGCAACGGCTCCGGGGAAAAACCGACCAGGAGCACCAGCGTTTTGCAAGATTTTACATTAATTCGCTCCCCCTTTTTGGCATATTCCAGTTCTGCTTCCAGCAGGCTTTTATCATTCAGTCTCTTTTGGTTTTCGCAAATGTAATACTTTAAACGGGAATCGAGATCGAAGTCTTTATCCCAAAAAAATTTAGTTATACATTCAAGGTCACTCTTGCCAAAACCCAACAAAGACACCTCCAATATTTTAATAGTTTGACTGCGTTTGAATTGAAAAACTAGTTTTAAAAATATTCGACACAAAGATATGAAAATCCTGCCAATTAATACAAAACCATTAAAAATTATTATAATTATGCATTTTATCTGGCTCATTGCCGAGAAACAATCCTTTTCTGCAAATCAGTTTGATCTCATTCCAGACAATATCTTGCAATATTGGGAAAATAAAAAAGATCCCCAAGAGGATCTAATATTCCAACAAACTATTATCATTTACATACCGGTCAAACTACAGGGACGGTGCCACCCAACCATCTACCCTGACATTGCTGTACCGTCCTCTAATTTCGCCCGTTTTTATTCCAACAGCCTACACAAATTGACCAAAACGACAAAACTCATTCAATCCGTTCCTACGCTTCTAGTCCGGCTACAAAAGCTGCAGTAACATCTGATTTTCCCGCAACCAATCTCTCTTCCCCCGATAGTCGGGTATTATTTGCTTCACGCGGGCCCAGAACTGCCGGGAATGGTTCATGTGCTCAATATGTAACAGCTCATGCACCACCACATAATCGATCACCTGGAGAGGAGCCTGAAGCAAGCGCCAGGAAAAACTCAACACACCTTTGGAACTGCATGACCCCCAGCGTTTCCTGGCAGAAGTGATTTTTACCGAATTATACTTGATTCCCGTCAGTCCGGAAAAATACTCTGTCCTGGCCAGCAATATCCTTTCCACTTCCTTTTTATACCATCGGCTGAGCTGCTCGGTGCCTCGCTCCAGTTGCTCCCGGGGAAAATAGAGCTTATCACCCTGCAAATAGATCATTCCACTGCCATCTGTAACCGTAAAAGTGTATTTTTCCCCCAGAAACCAGAGCTTATCGCCTGTCTCAAATCGCAAAGGCTGGAAGAGTTTTTGCTGCCGTTGAATTTCCTGCAGTTTATCTCTGATCCATTTGTCTTTGCCATGTACCAGCTCTTCAATGGCCTTCATTGACAGCCTTTTCGGTGCCCTGATGATAATGCAACCATCCGGGGTTATTTCAATCACCACGGTCTTCCGAGCCGAGCGTATAATTTTCGTGGTCGTTATCTGCATTGTCCTTCCCCTCATAATCGTGCAGGCCGATACAAATACCATACATAACCCACAACCAGTATAGTGGTCAGGGCTAGTGCCACCAGGCGCATTCCCGGCACAGCAATAGTTTGCCAGATACCAAGATAACCGAAGAGAATAAATATTCCAGCTGAGACCAGTTTTATCAAGCGCTCCGGTAATTGCTTACCCAGTACTACACCAACCAGGATACCGATAATATTGGAAATCATCATGCCGGTAGTGGTGCCCAACCAAACTCCTAACAAGTTCTGGTATTTCGCAGCCAGGGCCACTGTGGCCAGCTGGGTTTTATCTCCCATTTCGGCAATAAAAAAAGCAAAGGTCACCGTCCAGAAAGGACTGAAATATTCCTTTTCCGCCTCTCCTTCCAGCGTATCACCACGAATGGTCCAGAGGCCAAAGATGACGAAAGAAATAGCTGCGGCCAGCTGGATATAGTGCATGGGAATAAAACGGGTCAGATATTCACCGGCTGCCACAGCCAGTAAATGATTGAGTAAAGTGGCTACCAGTACTCCCGCCAGAACGATACGGGCTTTATATTTAGTGGCAAAAGCCATTCCCAGCAACTGGGTTTTATCTCCCATTTCTGCCAGCACAACAAAGATAGTAGCTGCAATAAATGCCGTCATATTTCATCCTCCTGACTTATGATTCGGCTCCAGCGCCGGTAATCCTTCAATTTCCAGGCTCCCCCTCCGGCCAGTTCCGGCAGCCCGCAAACAGGTTGCTGGCAGGTTAAGCAAGCTCCATCACAGGCTACCGGTTCGAAGTGCTGCCCACGACGGATATAGATTGGAATATCGATGCCTTCGCAATTACGGGTAGTGGCAAACTCCCGATTTAACCCCTGGCCATCAGGCCGATATTCCATACAGAGGGCGAAACTGAGGCCATACTTCAAGGCCGCTTTTTTTACCCTGCTGAAAAGTTCCCGACGATAGCCCAGATCAGCGTGCCAGCTGGCACCAATTCGCTCATTATAGAGGCGAGCCCAGTATTGGGCCAAATCGGGCCAGGACAGCTCTATCCATTGCCAAATCCGGTTTTTCAAGGCCAAAGGAATGTCCAGGCAGGAAGCTACCAGGTGACTGGCTCCAGCAGCTCTGGCTACCTGACAGAGCTCCTCTATCATTTCCTGGTCATCAGTAAGGCCCGGTAAAATGGGGTCCAGCCGTACTACCGCAAATAGCCCTGCTTCCCGAATTCGTCGCAGATTGTCCAGTAAAACTGGCACCGGTGCTCCACCGGGTACCAGTTTGCGCCGCAAATCCTCATCCGGGGTGAGGAGAGAAACCTGGCCAAAACAATGCTGTTGCTTACTCATCCAGGCCAGGGCTTCATCGGTAACCTGGTTTTTGGTAATGAATTCAATCGGTAGATTGCGCTCCACAAAAACCCGGATGATTTTCTCCGATAGTTTATACACCCGATTCAGGGGCTGAAAAGGATCAGTTACCGGGGAAAGGTAACCACAGGCGGCCACCCTTAAAGAGTCCAGCTGCCTGGCCACTATCCGGTCGAAATCCTGGCAAACCGTGACCACCCGTTGTGTAGCATAAAGGTGGAAGTAGCCCCAGAAACTATGGGCATAACAATAAGGACAATCATGGGTACAGCCATTATAGGGATTAATCAACATTCGCTCGGCTGTACATTCCCGTTTCCCCGGCCACCATCCATGTAAGTCTTTTTTGCTGTCTACCAGTATATGGGGTACAGGAGCAGGGATGACAGGATATTCATATTCAGCCTTGCCTTTTTTCATTCTGATGTATGCCATTGTCTTTCACCATAAAAAATTCCGGGTACCCTTATTGTACCCGGGGTCAGTATTTTTAGCAAGTTTTATGGTCAGCTGCCTGTTCTAATACTTTCCGCAGCTTAGCGCTTGTAACTATCTTAACATAAAGACAAAAAAGACAACCCAGCCAGGTTGCCTCTTAAACAAACTCCACACCCTTTTCCGTAAACGCCCCAATCCTGGCCAGCGCCTCCACCCGGATGCCAGCCTCGCGCAACTCCTTGCCCCCGGGCTGGAAGGCCTTCTCCACCACAACTCCCACTCCCACCAGGGATGCCCCGGCCTGCTCCACCAGGGACACCAGCGCTTTCGCTGCCGCCCCTTGAGCCAGAAAATCATCGATAATCAGCACCCTGTCCTCAGCGGTCAGATAGCGCCGGGAAACGCAGACCGACACCTGCTCCTGTTTGGTGAAGGAAAAGGCCTCCGCCGCATAAACCTCCTCCACCAGGGTACTGGGCTGCTTCTTCTTGGCAAACAGCACCGGCACCCCTAGCTCCAGACCGACCATCACGGCCACGGCAATGCCGGAAGCCTCCACCGTCAGGATCTTGGTCACCCTATCCGGGCGAAAGCGCCGGGCAAACTCCCGCCCCAGCTCCAGCAGCAACTGCGGATCCAGCTGATGATTGAGAAAGGAATCCACCTTCAGGATATTGTTGCCGATCAGTAAACCATCCTCCCGAATCCTCTGTTTCAATAGCTCCACGTCCACGTCATCCTTCCATCAGCGTTCTTCCCGGTGATAGGGCAATCCCAGGGCCCCCGGTGTAGCCACCCGCCTGGTTTTCGTCTCCCGGGTGACCAGAATCAACACCAGGATAGTTAATAAATAGGGCAACATCTTGAGAAAAAAGGGCGACACTGCAATATTCAGGGTCTGCAGCCGGAATCCCAGCGCATCCACACCGCCGAAAAGATAAGCTCCCAGCATAGCCTTGAAGGGGTCCCACATAGCGAAGATTACCAGCGCCACTGCAATCCAGCCCCGGCCGGCGGTCATGTTTTCCAGCCAGCTGGGAGCATAGGCCAGGGAAATATAGGCCCCGCCTGCTCCCGCCAGCATTCCGCCCCCGATAACCGCCAGATAGCGGGTAAGGGAAACACTGATCCCGGCCGCATCAGCCGCAGCGGGATTTTCCCCTACTGCCCGCAGCTGTAGTCCCCAGCGAGTCCGGTACAGGAGCCAGGCCATTAAGGGTACTAGGCCAAAACTGAGATAAATCAGGGGATCGTGGTTGAAGAAGATTGGTCCCAGCCAGGGCAGCTGACTCAGGCCAGGCACAGGCACGGGTTGAAAAGTCTGCCTGAGAGGAATCCCCACCAGAGTTTTGCCCAGATAGCTGCTTAGACCAGTGCCGAAGATGGTAAGGGCCAGGCCGCTGACTACCTGGTTCGCCTTCAGAGTAACCGTGAGGAAAGCATGGACCAGGGCCCCTGCTCCTCCGGCCAGCAGGGCTGCGCCAAAGCCCAGCCAGAGGTTGTCGGTATGCAGGGCTACAGTAAAACCGCTCACAGCCCCCAGCAACATCATCCCTTCTACCCCCAGATTCAGGACCCCGGCCCGTTCCGCCAGAATCTCCCCCAGGGCAGCCAGGAGAATAGGGGTGCCGGCGGTAATAGCTGTGGCCAGGATAGCGATCACTACACTCTGGTCGGTCATGCTTTTTTGCCTCCTATCCGCAGGCGGTAGTTAATAAAAATTTCCCCGCCCAGCACAAAGAAAAGAATCAAGCCCTGCAGCATATAGACACTGGCAGCAGGTAGGCCCAGGGTTTGCAGGGCATAGCCCCCTGAGAGCAAACCCCCGAACAGAAAGGCCACCAGCAGAATGGCAAAGGGATGCAAGCGGGCCAGCCAGGCGATAATTATGGCCGAATAGCCATAGCCCGGCGATAGGCCCTGTTGCAAGCGCTGGGTTATGCCAGCCACTTCCGCCATGCCGGCAATACCGGCCAGGGCCCCGCTGAAAAACATTGTCAACAGAATAGTTTTTGTTATACTCATTCCGGCATAACGGGCTGCTGCCCGGCTTTCCCCTACTACCTTCAACTGGAAACCCCAGGTAGTATAGCGGAAAATCAGGTAGATTAACACTGCGGCCAGCAAAGCCAGCAGAAAACCGGCATGAATCCTGGTATTCCCCAGAGTGGGCAGAGTCGCCCCCGGGCCAAAGGTGGCAGTCAGGGGGAAGTTAAAGCCTTTAGGGTCTTTCCAGGGCCCAAAGACCAGATAATCCACCCAGAGGATGGCCACATAATTGAGCATCAGAGTGGTGATGGTTTCATTCACCTGCCAGAGAGCTTTCGGAATAGCGGGCAAGAGGGCCCAGAGGCCTCCGGCCAGCCAGGCTAAAACCAGCATGGCGGGCAGCAGTTGCCAGCGGGAACCATCAGGAAAATTGAGCGCCACCCAGGTAGCCGCCATGGCTCCCATGTAAAACTGCCCTTCCGCACCGATATTCCACAATTGCATCCGAAAGGCCAGGGAAACCCCCAGGGCGCACAGAGCCAGCGGGATGGCCTTGACTGTAGTCTCCGCCAGACCGAAGGCTGAACCAAAAGCCCCGCCCAGCATGGCCTGGTAAACCTCCAGGGGAGATTTCCCCGCCAGAGCGATAAAGCAGGCCCCTGCCAGTAGAGCGAGCAGAATCGCCACCGCTGGTACTAAAAAAAAGGCTCCAGGCATTGGTGTCAGTCGTTTCTCCAGAGTAATCAGGCGCACCCGCTCTTCACCATCTTTCCTGCCATCATTAAGCCGATTTCTTCAATCCGGGCCTCCCGCACCGGTACCAGACCGGTGATTTCCCCTTCATGCAATACCGCCAGGCGGTCAGCCAGCTGGAACAATTCTTCCAGTTCCTCACTGATCAGAACCACCCCACACCCCTGGCGCCGGGCCTGTAAAAGCAAAGTCCGCACTGCCATGGTGGCAGCAATATCCAGCCCGCGGACAGGATAAACAGCCACAATCAGCCGGGGCTGGGAGGAAATCTCCCGGGCCAGCAGCAGTTTCTGCAAATTTCCTCCGGACATAGTTTTGACCGGAGTAGTCAGGTCGGAGATTTTTACTTCAAATTCCTGAACCAGTCGACGGGCATATTCTGACAGGCGCTGCCAGTTGATCAGGGGTCCACGGGTAAATTCCTGGTCACGGTAGTGTTTGAGCAATATGTTTTCCCGCACATCCAGATTGGGTACCAGACCGGTGCCCAGCCGGTCTTCGGGAATATAGGCCACCCCGGCGGCAATGCGCTCCCGGGGCCCACTGGTCCCCATCTCCTGCCCGGCCAGATAGAGTTGACCGGATTTGAGTGGCCTTAATCCAGCAATTACCTCTGCCAGTTCCCGCTGGCCATTGCCGGCCACACCGGCGATCCCCAGGATCTCCCCGGCCCGTACCGTTAAACTCACTTGCTTCAAGGCCGGTTGCCCCCGGTCACCCAGGGCAGTGACCGCCTTTAGTTCCAGCAATACCGGACCCGGTACCGCTCCTGCGGGCATTTCCGGTATGTCCGGTTCCTTGCCCACCATCAATCGGGCCAGGCCTTGCTCTGTGGCCTCTGCCCCCGGCAGTGTAGCAATAGACCTGCCTCCCCGCATTACCGTAATGGTATCAGCGTGTTCCAGCACCTCTTGCATCTTGTGGGTAATGACAATAATCCCTTTCCCGGCCGCAGCCATCCGCCGCAAAATGCGATAAAGCTCCTGGGCCTCCTGGGGTGTCAGCACCGCTGTCGGCTCGTCCAGAATCAGAATATCCGCCCCCCGGAACAACAGCTTGACAATTTCCACCCGCTGTTGTTCCCCTATAGACAACTGCCAGACTTTGGCCTGTGGGTGAATGAGCAGGCCGTATTCAGCTGCAAACTGGCTCAACTTCGCCTCAATTTCCTTCAGATTCAGGCCAAAACCCCGGCCAGGCAAACCAAGGGCTACATTTTCCGTTACTGTAAAAGGAGCCACCAGCTTGAAATGCTGATGGACCATACCTATACCCGCCCGGATGGCATCCCGGGGAGAGCGGAAGTTGACCTTCTGGCCGCGAATCCAGATCTCCCCCTGGTCGGCCCGGTACAGGCCGGTGAGAATGCTCATCAGGGTACTCTTTCCCGCTCCGTTTTCTCCCAGCAGGGCGTGGATTTCCCCTGCTTTCAAAGTAAAGTTCACATGGTCATTGGCCTTTACCCCTGGAAAAGCCTTGCAGATTCCTTTCATCTCCACCAGAGTTTCCATAAAAAAAGCCCCTCCCAGGCGACAGGAGGGGTAAAGACCCGCAGGCCTTCACCCCTCAACTTGCTTATTGTTTGGGAATGGTACCTTCTACCCCTTCTACAAACCAGTCAAAAGAAAGCATTTGCTCATCAGTCATCTTGCTGCCAGCCGGTACTCGTACCTGGCCATTCTGATCCTTGATGGGGCCAGTGAAAACATCCCAGCTACCAGAAAGAATTTCCTGCTTTTTCTTCTCCACCAGATCCTTTACCTCGGCAGGAACCATAGGACCGTAAGGAGCCAGATTGACAATCCCATCACTCATGGGACCCCAGTATTGTTCACTCTTCCATTTGCCTTCCATTACAGCCTTAACAGTATTGACATAATAGGGGCCCCAGTTCCAGACGGCACTGGTCAGCACCGCCTTGGGTGCATAGGCAGACATATCACTATTGTAACCAATACTGTATACGCCTTTTTCCTGAGCAGCCTGTTGCGGTCCGGGAGTATCCTGATGCTGGGCAATCACATCGGCACCTGCATCCAGCAAGCTCTTGGCCGCATCCTTTTCCTTGGCAGGATCATACCAGGTATTGGTCCAGACCACTTTCACCTTAGCATTGGGGTTAACGCTTCTTACCCCCAGGGTAAAGGCATTGATGCCGCGAATTACTTCCGGAATGGGGAAGGCTGCCACATAACCGATAGTATTGCTTTTGGTCATTTTACCGGCCACTATGCCGGTCAGGTAGCGAGCCTGATACATCCGGCCAAAATAGGTACCCATATTGGGTGCGGTCTTGTAACCGGAACAATGCAGGAATACCACATCAGGATATTTTTGCGCCACCTTCAGCATGGCATCCATGTAGCCAAAGCTGGTAGCAAAAATGATTTTATTGCCTTTCTCAGCCAGCTCAGTGATGACCCGTTCAGCATCGGCCCCTTCCGGCACCGATTCAATATAGGTAGTTTCGACATTAGGCAATTGCTGTTCCAAATACTTGCGTCCCTGGTCATGGGCATAAGTCCAGCCGGCATCCCCTACCGGTCCAACATAGATAAAGGCCACTTTCAGCTTGTCCCCTGCCGGTTTATTTTCCCCGGCTTTTTGCTCCTGTTTACTGCTGCTACCACAGCCCGTGAGGTTAAATAACAGCATACTGGCCAGCATCAGGAGAGCGATCATTTTGCGCCACATTCCTCTTTTCCCCTTTCCCTCAGTATTATCCCGGAAATGGCTCATCTCCCCACCGTCAAAAAACAAATCACCCGGTGCCCGAGGTTCCCAAAAAGGTGAGTGAAACCCAGCGCACCGGGTGGTTTCCCGCCGCCTAGCGCTCACTACCAGCAGGAAAAAGATAGACTTTCCCCTCTGGTAATGTGTTCCACTCGTAGTCGGGCAATTTACGGTTGCCCGGTAGAGACTTTTGAGCCATATCCTCAAAATTATACGAGTGACTATTCAGTTAAAGCTTTACTAAAAAATTACCATATTTTTTCCTAATATTCAAGGGTTTTTTTAAAAAAATGTTCACCTTTTTCCCCGATATAGATTCCGGCAAGCATCAATATAGTACCCAGCCATTGCCGGAGCCCAACCGGTTCCCCGAGAAAAAACCGGGATACCAGCAGCACCACCGGCAACTCCACTGCCCCCAGTATTCCCG
>NZ_BDLQ01000006.1:0-2684 GCF_002049255.1 Carboxydocella sp. ULO1
GAGATTTTTATATTTCTCAGCTAAAAAACGCATAATTCTGCCTATTTTGTGTTAAATCGAATTAATTCCCAGCTTGACAAATTCTAAAAAATTTTATGCAACGCTACTGGCTATAAGCATATGTTTTTGAGCAAGATTTAAGCCAATCAACTGCGCACGCCGATAAAGTTCTTCTTCTTTTGTAAACTTTCCTTCAAGTACTTCACTCAAAAAATCGCTCCGATACCGTTTTTCAGCCTCAACAACCGCTCGTTGTTTTGCCATTTCTAATGCAAATGCATTGGAAGCATGGGCCAACGCAATAAAATCCAATTCCTGCAGTGATTGTTCTATTTCCCAGGTAAAAATATAACCATATGGGTATTTTGACTCTCCAGCTGGAACAACCACCTGATTTATCAGTTGACCTTCAACCTCAATCTTGAACATAAACTGTTCTTCTTTTATCCTATACCTAATTTTATGTTTTGTTGATTTAATTAAATTTAGAGTTTTAAGAAAATCAGATGTCTGTATACACTTTTTAAGAAAAGAATCATGTTCATCCGAACTTGCACTGACAGCAATAAATTCAAACAAATCGTTGGTAAAAAGCACTGGTTTCTTGATTAATCGAGCAAGGGTAGCTGCAATTGTATTTACATCGCTTCCTAGAAGGACTACGCGAGTAAATTCACGGTTGATTTCCTCAGACTTCTTAAGGATAAGTGATTGCCGATTAAGAATCAACCCTAAAACTTCGTAAAATATTTTGGCGTATGACATTGTATGAGGAAGCAAAATAAGGGGCAGACCATAATAATCCGCATTCTCTATTACTTTTTCATGAATTTTCATTCCTGTGACTACCGGATGAATTCCCAAAGCGGCCACTCCTGCATCAGAGAACTTTTTAATTGTTTCTAGTTGCCCGTTTAAATCGTCACGCAAACTGTAAAAAGTTGTAAGAATAAGTTCACCACCAGTTAGGTATGGCTCATAGCCTTTCGGAATTTCCAAAACGCTTACTTTTTCTATAACTCGGTGCTTACCCCTACTGCCAGCAATTAACCTGAGCCCATTAAGTGATTCAGATTGAAGCATTTCAGCAATACTCAGTCCCACAATAAAACACCCCCTTCAAACGACTGTAGCTCATAAGTTTTATTGATATAACTAATATGTACCATTAAATAAACAGTCGTCTTCCTGATTTAGAAAGATGACTTCTGTTTTTAACTAGATTTTATATTCAACTGAACTTTCTCGTCTATATCTTTTGCCTCAATGGACGATTTTGCATCCACAAAGGTTATTAACAAACTTAGACAGTTATGAAAAAAGCTACAGATTATTACTGTGGCTTTTCGTTAAGTATTAATTTAGTTTATCTAGCATTCAAATATAGAAAAGTCAACACGAAACATAACCTATGTTGGACGTCAGTGATATTGTCATATTGTAACGCTTCTGAGAAAATGTCATTATGGAACTGGAGAGAATTACTATGAGCAAAAAAGAATTGAAGCGTTACATGGTAATCATGAAACATATCCAGGGGTTTATAACAGCAAAAGAAGCTGCAAATGAACTGAATTTAAATACTCGCCAGTTCTTTCGCCTTAAGAACAGAATCTTGAAGGGGGAGAAATCGGAATTATCCACAAAAATCGCGGGTATGTACATAGTTTTGTGTAAATGGTTTTTTCCTGGTAATTTAGCATACTATATTTGGCTCTTACACGCCAGGAGGATAGGGCTCTGCTGGGAGCAACCCGAGCGCCTGGAGTGGTTCTGCCGGGGTGTAATTACTCCCCTTTTTCTTTGTTCTTTAACTTTTATGCTTTCCGGATATTTCTGTTTCAGCCAGTCCAGCAATACCTTCTGCCAAATTTTCCTCAAATACTCGTACGGAATTCTTGTCTATCGCTCCTTCGGTTACCAAAACATGAACATGTGGGTTGAATTTCAGATCCCTTCCAAAGGTGTGTATTACAGCTATTATCCCTACTTCGTACACCTTTTTCCTGCCTTTCTCCCGATACCAATAATGAATTACTTCTGCTTTATCACTCAGGTCTTTTAACCAATCTCGGTTACGGTAAAATATCACCCACAGTCTCCCGGGATAGTGAATACCATGTGTTTGTGTCCTACTTCTAGTATCCGTTCGGTTTGCTTCTCTACCCATTTTTCTATGTAAACTTTCCACTTCGATTGCAAAACCTACTTTTGCATGTAAATGCTACTTTCTTTTTCTCTTTCCCGTTGCAATTAGTGCAAATGTATTCTGCGTAACCATACTTTGGATCCCCACATTTGATCGCTTTTTCTACTGCTTTAATGACACTTTCCCTCATGTCTTCCGGTATTTTTTCTCCATATACTTGGAGAAATCGCTCCCAATGATCCCTGAGTATGTCCACTATCTTTATTGGTTGTCTCTTTTCTTTCATCACTTGTGTTCTCATATTTCTACCTTAACACCCTAAGTTATCCACATCAAGCATAAAAGCATAATTCCCTAAACAACAAAAAAGGCTTTTCAGAATCCCACCTTCTGAAAAGCCCCATCGCCTTGGAGTACTTCATCGCACTGAATTTTACAATGCTATAATACAACAGGTTGTTATTGTTGACAACAGTTTAAACAAATTTATACTGTATACTTTTCCTTCAATTTCTTGGCCAGTTCCTTTAACAAC